>JBAYWA010000317.1:0-3094 GCA_041674325.1 Melioribacteraceae bacterium
ATGAATATCTTCATCCGGCGGAACAACTACTGTATCCTTATAGTAGGACGGACGTTCAAGAGCCAGACGCATATATGTATCGTAATAAGAAGAGCCTGCCTGAACCGCAAGAAATCCTAATATTTTCTGTGTGTTGGGGGTTGCTTTAAGTAATATCCCGTTGTTTTTAAGCGAACTGTTATACTTAACCATCAGCCAGTCTTTAACTACCGCGGGATCGATATGAAAACTAACCGTAGTATCGGTTAAAGTAAAATTTGATTTGATATCGCGTGCATCGTACCGAAGAGCTGAAATACTGTCCCGGTCGAAGCCTGGAGCGGTCCAGCCGCTTGTCACCTGGTGAACTGTGAAATCGAACGGAGCGGATTTTTCACCCGCGGTGTAACGAGGTATCATCTCCATCCAGGCATCTCTTATTATAACTTCTCCCGCATTAATTCTTGTTAAAGTTGAATCGGGAAGATCAATTTTATAACGGAACATTATTGACGACTCGGAATAAGGTGTTTTTCCAACTAAAACGTATTCGGAAATTCCTAATTTCGGTTTATGAGTAAAATAATTGCTGCTCTGGCTTACATCGGACAGCTGGCTGTCGTACTGCTGAAATGAAAATTTATCCTGTTCAGAAATTAAATTAGCGCCGACCGAGGCCGGATCCTGATTGCAAGAGATAAAAATAATGGTGAGTGATACTGCAGCTGCGGCAGAATACAAAAATCTGATCAATTAAAGCCTCCGGATAAATCTTTAATAACAAAATCGCACGCTTCGGAAAAATTAGCGGCTGTAAAATTGGGCTTTTTCCCAAGATTATGCAAGGCAGAAATTTCCTTCGTCGTATTTTCACTTTCAAGTAAAATCGTTTTTACACCCGCGTTTATTCCCGCTTCAACATCGCTTGACTTGTCCCCTATCATATACGATTGAGAAAGGTCAATTTTGAATTCTTCTGCAGCTTGAACAATCATAAACGGAGAAGGTTTCCTGCAGATCGATTTTTCCTCAGGATCGTTATCCGGATGAAATGGACAGTAGAAGAAGGCATCTATCGAAGCGCCCTGGGATAGGAGAAGCTCATTGACTCTTGAGTTAACCGCATCTACATCTTCAATCGTCATCAACCCTTTCGAAACTCCTGCCTGGTTGGAAACAACTATCATCTTATAGCCGAACTCTTCCTTCAGCTTTTTAATTCCCTCGGCAACGCCGGGAAGAATTACTATTAAGGAAGGATCTTTGATGTAGCCCGGATCGTGATTGATTGTTCCGTCACGATCCAGAAAAATTGCCCTGCGCATCGGTTAATCGGTAAGCTTTTTGTAAAGATCTACATATTTCTTGGAGGAATTCAGCCAGCTGAAATCGGACTTCATTCCGTTCCGCATTATTGTCTGCCAGGTTTCCTTATCATTCACGAATAATTTGATCGCATGCTTTATCTCCGCGATCATATCCTTTGCCGAATATTTTTCGAAAACGAATCCGTTACCGGTCTTATTCTTAGGATTAAACTGCTGAACCGTATCGGCTAAACCGCCTGTCTTGCGCACAATAGGCACCGTTCCGTACATCAAACTGTACATCTGGTTCAATCCACACGGCTCAAATTTAGAAGGCATAAGGAACATATCGCACCCCGCCTCAATTAAGTGAGCCAGTTCATCGTCAAATCCTATATAGCAGGAAAATTTATTGTGGTATTTGGAGCCCATTGCCGATAGGAACTTGTGATATTTTTTATCGCCGGTTCCCAGAATCACCATATGAATATTCAGTTTCATCAGTTCCGGAAAAGCTTTCTCAATGATATCCATCCCTTTATTATCGTATAATCTGGAGATCATCCCTATTACAGGTGTGTCATCCTTTGGCGTAAAGTTGAAATTATCCGCCAGTGCCTGCTTGCTCTCTTTTTTCAGTTCAAGATTTTTTACCGAGAATTTCTTCGGAATCTTAGTATCAACTTCCGGGTTCCAGATTGTATCATCTATTCCGTTTATGATGCCGTACAGATCTTTTTTCCGTTTGCTCAGTATCTCTTCAAGACCGTATCCGAACTCCTTATTCTTATAGATCTCTTTAGCATATGTCTCGCTTACGGTTGTTATCATATCCGAATACAAGAGTCCGCTCTTTAGAAAATTAAGCTTCCCTTTATGAAGAACTCCCTTTTCACTGTCAAGTTCTTTTGGAAGCGCGGTTTTTGCAAAATTCGCTTTCGGAAAGATCCCCTGGAAAGAGAGATTGTGAACTGTGAATAATGTCTTTATCTGTTTGAAGACCGGATCATTTTTATATGTTGATTTTAAATATGCCGGTATTAATCCTGTCTGCCAGTCATTGCAGTGGATGATATCGGGCGTCCATCCCAATTTTGTAATCAGTTCAAATACCGCCCGGTTGAGCAGAATGAACCTGTCATCGTTATCGGGATAATCCTCTCCGGTGAGAGGATCTGTATAAAGGCTGTGTCTGTTCCCGTAGAATTGCGGATTATCCAAAAAGTAGATCTGAACACGTGTTTTTGGCCCTATCAAAAATGAGGATCTGAGGGAGAAAACCACTTCGGTCTCGCCGATGTTAATTTTCAGATCCTTTAACCGAACCACTTCGTGAATTTTATATTTACGCTCATCAATTGCGCCATATTTCGGAACAATTATTCTAACAAAATGTCCCATCTCCTGAAGTTTTTGAGGAAGTGCCGATGATACATCTGCTAAACCGCCTGTTTTAACGAATGGAACTACTTCTGAGGTTGCGAAAAGGATTTTAAGCTTTTTTCCTGAAGACATGTAGCATAGTCCTTCAAATTTGAGTATGCAAAATTACGAAAATTGAGCGGGAATGACAAAAATATTGGCAAATAAAGAACTGAATTCTCTATTTTTGAACTATCTTTTAAATGAAGTGATATGAAAACAATATTTAAAAATCCGGCCCAAATCATTACAGTGGATACAGCGGGCGTTAATTTTAAGCGCGGAAATGATCTGGCAAAGATAGGATTGCTCACAGATCATTCAATCTTGGTCGAAAACGGTATAATTAAGGATTTTTTGCCAAATTCTTCACTTCCCGAAATTTC
>JBAYWA010000318.1:0-3085 GCA_041674325.1 Melioribacteraceae bacterium
CAGGTAGTTGATTATCTCAAAATGAATAAAAGAACTGAACTGGTTTAAGGAATTATAGTTAGATCATGCAGAAAAAACTTATAACCGAAGATCATATTAAAAATATTCTTAAAAACGGGGGTACCGAAGTCGTTGTTGAGAAGGGAAGCGTCCTTACTCCTCTTGCAAAAGACCGGATTCTCCATTCTGGGCTTAAAATTGTGGATAGCGCGTCCTCCGGTATTAGCTCCGATTCGATGAAATATGCCAGTATAGCCATAGGTTCAGATCACACCGGTGTGAAAATGAAGAAAATATTATCGGACCATCTTATAAAAAAAGGTTTTGAATTGACTGACGCCGGAACATTTACAGAGGATGCAGTCGATTATCCCGACATCGCCTTTAATGTTGCTAACCGGGTAGCTGTTGGGGAAGTGAAATATGGGATAATTATTGATGCTACCGGAATCCCATCGGCGATTACGGCAAATAAAATTCCCGGGATACGCGCGGCCACCTGCTACAATGAGTTTTCGGCAAAGAGCTCAAGGGAACATAATAACGCGAATGTACTTGTAGTCGGCGCAAAGGCGCTGGGAGAAGAAACTATTAAATCTATAGCTGATGTGTGGCTCTCCTCCTCATTTCTCGGCGACCGCCATCAGAAGCGGCTTGATAAAATTAAAGCCATTGAAGAAAAGTATTCGAAGAAGCAGTCCTAATCGGAATTTGTAACATCTCAAAAAGCGGATTATTCACTTGTATATCGAAAAAGCATCTGTTGAATCTGTAAAAATGATAGGAGAAGATACTTTTCTTATGAAAGTTTTGTCTCCTTCTGTTGCCTGTCTCGCACGGCCCGGACAGTTTTGTAATATTAAAGTTTCCGAGAGCGATTTTCCCCTTCTAAGAAGACCATTCAGTATCTGCGATGTAGAAGGAGATTATATATTCTTCCTTTTTGATATTCACGGAGAGGGGACAAAAATATTATCAAGTAAGAAGAAGGGAGATTACATTGAACTTCTCGGTCCCCTCGGAAACGGATTCAGATATGATGGAGAATATGACACGGCAGTAATTGTTGCCGGTGGGCTCGGAGCCGCTCCTTTCCCGTTTCTTATTAAAAATCTGCCCGAAGAAAAAAACGTGATGAGTCTTATTGGCGGACGATCAAAGAGGAATATCGTAACACATGGTTTGAAAAATGTCGTAGCTGCGACAGATGACGGTTCAGAAGGATTTCATGGAACCGTAGTGGATCTTCTTAAAAATGAATTAAATAAATTATCCGCTGCGAAGATCAGAATATTTGCCTGCGGTCCTAACGCGATGCTTAAGGCACTTCAGAATTTCAGTGTTGAACAAAATATTGATTGCCAGATATCTGTAGAATGCGCTATGGCCTGCGGATTCGGGATATGCCAGGGCTGCCCAATCGATTCCGCTTCTGGAGAATCTTATCTTCTGGTCTGTAAAGACGGGCCTGTGTTTAATGCCGATCAGGTGAAATTATGATAAATATAGATCTCTCGGTAAATATCGGCGGACTGAAATTGAAAAATCCGGTACTTCTGGCTAGCGGAACCGTAGGATATGGAAATGAGATCGCGGAATTTACCGACCTTAACAAACTCGGCGGGATTGTAACCAAATCACTCTCACTTAAACCGAGAAAAGGGAATCCCCCCCAGAGAATTGTAGAAACCCCATCGGGAATGCTCAATGCAATTGGATTAGCGAATGTAGGTGTTGAGACTTTTGTGAAGGAAAAAATACCGTTCCTTAAAAAATTTGACACAGCGCTGATCTGTAATATAGCCGCCGGTTCGGTCGATGAATATGTTGAATGCGTGAGAATTTTGAATGATGAAGATGCAATAAATGCTTTTGAAATAAATGTCTCCTGCCCAAATGTGAAGGAAGGTGGACTCGAATTCGGTAATGATCTTAGCGCAGTGGGTAGGATTACTGACAGGGTTAGAAGTATCACATCAAAGCCAGTTATTATTAAACTATCACCGAATGTTTCCCGAATCTCCGACTTTGCTAAAGTTGTTAAAGAAAATGGCGGAAATGCCGTTTCCGCTATTAATACACTCGTTGGTACATCTTTCGACATTAATACGAAAAAACCGAAAATAAAAAATATTACCGGCGGTCTGTCTGGACCGGCTATCAAACCCATCGCCCTGGCCAAGGTTTTGGAGATTAAGAGAAATACAGATATTCCAATTATAGGTATCGGCGGTATAATGAACTGGAAGGATGCGGCAGAGATGATGATTGTTGGTGCATCTGCATTCCAGATAGGAACTGTTAATTTTATTAATCCTAATGCAGGTATAGAGATACTGAACGGTTTAATCATTTACTGCGAAAAAAATGGAATCGGAAATATTTCTGATCTTACAGGCTCATTCCAAATCTGAGTAATCACTATTGAGATAATCAAATTTATTTTTGAAATTCATTAGACAGCCAATACGCAGATGCTAGAGAATAATAATAGTGACACTAAGAGAATTCAATCCGCTTTGAACCTGCTTTTCTCGCTTCATCAATTCGGAATCAAACTCGGACTGGATAATATGACAGCTTTGCTGGATCATATCGGAAATCCACACTCCGGGCTTAAGATGATTCATATTGCAGGTTCGAATGGAAAGGGAAGTACCGCCTCGTTTATCGCCAGCATTCTTATGGAGGCGGGATTCAAAGTGGGTCTCTATACATCTCCCCATTTTGTGAAATTCAATGAGAGAATACGCATTAACGGGGTTATGATTGATGATAATTCCGTCGCTGAATTTGTTGATGGACTTAGGGAATATATCTCAGAAAAGAAACCGACATTTTTTGAGATAACCACGGCGCTCGCCTTTCACTATTTTTTACACCAAAAAGTGGATTATGCTGTTATCGAAACGGGATTGGGCGGAAGGCTGGATGCGACAAACGTAATCACCCCGCTTGCTTCGGTTATTACCTCTATCAGTTTAGACCATACCGAACACCTCGGGGAGACCATTGAAAAGATCGCCGCTGAAAAAGGGGGGATAATAAAGCCCGGTGCAAAATTGTTCACAGGTATAATGCCGGC
>JBAYWA010000319.1:0-3078 GCA_041674325.1 Melioribacteraceae bacterium
ATCGGGCATCCGATGAGTATGGATGAACCATTGGCAAAAATCCTGGATGGTACATTTGATTCTAAACCGTACGCGGAAAAATTTAAAGCCGGACAGGCAAAAGCAATGAAGGAGATGGAAGCAAATAAAAAATTCGCGGCTGTTGCAAAACCGGTCATGGATGCTATGAAGGAGAAGGATTATAGCAAGGCGGTTCTGGAGTGCGAAAAACTGTATCTCTCAGAACCGGCTTTAGAATTGAAGATAGATTCTTACTATGCCGCCGCTCTTGCAAAAATTAATCCGGAAAAAGCCATTCAGGCCGCGAAAAATGCCGGCGAAAAATCCGAAGATAGACTATCCGCGTTTTTATCCGCATTCGCGCGTAAGGACAACGATATGAAAATCTATGAGTTTACGGCTGATTGTATCACTAAAAATATCGCGAAAGATCCAAGTGATCTGAACGCATACTATATGCTTGCGAACGTTTATGAATTGATGAACAATAACGAGAAATGTATTGAAACGCTGAATAAATTTTTAGTGGTTGCCCGTGAGCAGAAAATTCCCGAAGAAAATCTGAAAGGAATTGTAAACAAGATCGGCAAATTGAGCGAAGTAAAATAAAGGATGTTTCGAATTTATTAAAAGCCCCGGAATATGCCGGGGCTTTTTAATTTTGGGACGAACCTGAAACCCCCTCAGAGCCAGTACCAAACCGGAATAATGTAGATTCTCAACTTGTCAGATTTATCTTTCTAAGAGCCAACCCGACTGCTGTTTCAACCGAATATCTTTCATCAAGATATTCTTCGGCGAAACGAAGAAAATTTTTCTGATATTTCCTCGGGATTAATACTCCGTAAAACACACGCGCTATTTCCAATAATTTATACATAATAGTTCCATTTATTTCTACTATTATTATCGGAAAGATTCTCTAATTTTCGAGTGCTTAAAATCAATTTACGGCAAAAATATGAATCTCAATGACATCCGAGGATTATTTCCCCATCTTAAGACCGGTCAGATCTATTTCAATCATGCTGCAATAGGTCCCTGGTGCTCATTGGCCCTCAACAGGATCAATGAATATGCGGCTCAGAGGAGCGGTGCAAAAATTGAAAATTATCCTTTCTTCCTGAAATGGAACTCGGACGCGAAGGAGAAACTGGGCCGGATCCTTGGAGCTGCATCCGACCGAATTGCCTGGGTTGATAATGTTTCCAACGGATTGAATATTCTGGCGCAGGGACTGGATTGGAAACCGGGCGACCGGATAATATTGAATGATCTTGAGTTTCCTTCAAATATATATCCATTCCTGAATTTGAAATCACACGGTGTCGAGATCGATCTGATTAAATCGAATAACGGTGTGGTTGATATAGCTGAAATTTCAAAAGTGATTACTCCTAAAACTAAATTGGTTTCTATAAGTCTTGTGCAGTTTCTTTCCGGTTACCAGGCGGATGTAGATTTGATAGGCAGATTATGCAAAGAGCGGGGAATAATCTTTTGTGTCGATGCGATTCAGGGTGCCGGTGTAATTGAGATTAATGTGAATTCATCGCAGATCGATTTTCTGGCTGGCGGGACACAAAAATGGCTGATGAGCAGCCAGGGTTTGTCCTACATTTTTATAACCGAGGAGCTGCAGAGCCGGATAAATCAGAAAAACGTCGGATGGACATCGGTGAATAATTCCTGGAATCTGCTGGACTATGATCTTTCGTTAAAACCGGGGGCGGACAAGTTTCAAAACGGAACCGTAAATGCTCTTGGCGTTGCAATTTTCGATGCGATGCTGGATCTATTTCTAGAATTCGGCATGGAAAATATCGATAAGAAAATTTCGGCGAACACTTCCTTCTTCATTGAAAAACTATTGCAGATCGGAATTCAGCCGGTACTGAAAAACGTTGCTGCAAATCGAAGAGCGGGAATAGTAACTTTTAAAGATGAAAAGGCGTTGGAAATTTTTGATGAATTAGAGAAGAGGAAAATACACGCGGCGGTAAGGGAAGGAATGATCCGTTTTGCTCCTCATTTTTATAATACTGAGGAGGAGATTGAGAGAGTCGCTGATGAACTTAGGATAATTTTGGTTGGGAGATAAAAAAATAGGGAGAAGAGCCAGACCCAGGTTGGGGGGAGACCTAAGCCCAGCCGCAACTCCCTAAACTTTATTGCTCTGGATTATAACTTAATTCAATCTTAACATGAAAATCTGCACCGCTGAACATTGTATACTTTACTTCTCCGATGGTGCATTTGTAATCTTCGCCAACCATTTCACTCACTGCTTTAGAAATGGCATTCTCGAGAGACCCGATACTAACTGATTTCAATTTATTCTGTAAGAGCTTTTCAACGTCAATTGCTTTTTCTTTTCCGCTCGCCATAATTTCCCTTTTTGCTCTTTTGACGACAGAGATCACCAAAAGTTCTTCACAAATATAACTATCCCCGAATTAAATTCAATAGCTCTTCTGTTTTTTTCTCCATTAATTTTTCATCTTTTTTCGATTCTACATTAAGTCTCAGCAGGGGCTCAGTATTGCTCATTCTGACGTTAAAACGCCACTCCGGGTACTCTATACTTACCCCATCCAACTCATCAAGGATTCCATTATTGTATTTTTCTTTCAATTCGGCGATTTTTTTAAGGGGATCGGTTACAGTTGAATTAATTTCCCCTGAACAAGGGTACGATTTTATCATTTCTCCCACCAGGCCCGAAAGACTCGATTTTTCATCGGACATGAGCTGGAGAATCAGGACAAATGGTATAAGTCCGCTATCCGAATAAAAATTATCCCTGAAATAATGATGTGCCGACATTTCACCCCCATAAATCGAGTTTACCTCCCGCATTTTCTGTTTGATAAATGCGTGACCGCTCTTGGAAACCACCGGTTTGCCCCCAGCTTTTATAACAACATCTACCGTATTCCAGATCAGGCGGGGATCGTGAACAATCTTTTCCCCCGGATTTAATTTTAAAATTGATTTGGCGAGCAATCCCACTATATAGTATCCCTCAATGAAATTCCCATGTTCGTCAAAAAAGAAACATCTGTCGTAATCACCGTC
>JBAYWA010000320.1:0-3072 GCA_041674325.1 Melioribacteraceae bacterium
TAACTTTCTTTGAGCCTGCATCTCCGTAAGTAATCATCTTCATCTTGGGCAGATCAACAATAGAATTGATATTGAGTCCCTCTTTCACCGGGAAAGAAACCACTGTAATATCGTGACTCAGGCGTGTTTTAGCTTGGGCAACAGTCTCAAAGAATTTCGAATGCTCATTATCGCACTTATTGATAATAACGGCAGCAGGCAGTTTCCCTTTTTTAATGATCTCCCAGGTCTGTTCGGTACCCACTTCAACACCTTCAAAACTTTTAATAACAGATATGGCAACATCCGCCACATGTAAAGATGAAATAACCTGCCCTATGAAATCCGGAAATCCGGGTGTATCGAGCATATTGATTTTTGTTCCGTTCCACTCAACATGGAGCGGGGATGCTGCAATAGAGATCCTTTTTTCGATCTCATTAGCGTTAAAATCCGATGTAGTGTTTCCCTCTTCTACTTTTCCAATACGATTTATTTCTCCGCCAGTAAACAAAAGAATTTCCGAAATCGTAGTTTTACCGCTTCCTCCGTGTCCAACGAAAGCTATATTTCTAATAGCTTCTGCATTATACTCTTTCAAGATAGATTCTCCTTACTTTGAACTAGAAAAAAAATTACCTGTGTTTGAAGGCATTCCAGAAAGCAGAGGCGCCCTTTGTCAATGCCTTGATATTTTTGATGAGATCTTTGGCTGGGTACTCAACATCATGCAATTTCTTGAGAGAAGTGAGACCTGAAATTCGTTCTCTTATAGTTTTAATCGCACCGTCGATCTCGTCCCAATAATTTTCAATTTCAGTGACAATTCTGTTGGCGCGACGCGATACCTCTTCTAAGTTTTCGACAACCGGATTAACTTTTTGTATAAATTCGTGTATATCTTTATTTGCAGATTCCACCTGCGAAGAAATTCTTTTAATATAAATAATAGCAGTCACACATAGTGCGGATGCGGAAATTATCAGTACGATTAAAAGAATATCTATTACAGTCATGATTTATTAAGCTTCCTTCTCGGTCTTGTACGCATCCATTCCGGCTTTAATAGCGCTTTTAAGGCGATCGCTTTCCTTTTCAATTTTCTCTTTTCCAAAATGAGCAACATCTCCCGCTTTTCCTTTCGCATCGCTTAGAATCTTTTCGGCTTCTCCGAGAAGTGTATCGACTTTTTCCTTAGTGTCAGCAACTAATTTTTCCGATTTTTTTTTCCCTTCGTTTATCAGCTGAGATGCTTTGTCTTTCGCCTTCGAGATATACTCGTCCGCATCCTCTATAAAATCCTGTGATTTATTCTTGATATCTTCGCGTAATTCTTTTCCCGATTTAGGTGCGAAGAGAAGAGCAATTATAGAGCCGACTGCGGCGCCGGTTAAAAACCCAATCAGCAAACCTTTGCCCATTCCGTTATCCTGATTCTGCATCTTCTTCCTCCATCATTTTTATTGAACTGGTCCTAAAATATAAACAGTCGCTTCTAAAATCAAGGATAGAAAGGTCGCAGAGTAAATAACTATGAACGAGCGTTAATATGCCTGTATGGAGAAAATTTTCCGAAAAGAATTTTAGACCGGCTGCCATTCGTTCAGTGGCGCACATCGGTAGTGAGATCCATGGCCCGGAATAATACCGAGCCTTGGATCTTAAAAGTGAGTATTGGTAATACTTAGACCTGCGAGGTGAAAGCAGTTTACTTCTGCAATTTGTTATACTCTTCTATCGCAAGTTTTTCGAGTGTTGTTGTCTTCTCTTTCGGCAGAATTACAGAGTTCTAATATTTGCCGTCCTTGCCTTTGTCGTTGGGAGGTGAGATAAAAAATCCGTTTACACTGTCAACTAGACGGAATCCCTTGATTACGATTTCGTCCGGTGTCTGAACATCGAAGAAAGCGGCCATTTTTCCGCCGTCCTTCTTTTCCAGAGGATTCATACGGATAATTTTCATGACGATCTCCTGATATGTTTTTAAATTGTGAATTAGAAACAATCAACTTTCCGTATATATCTCCGGAAAGAATTAGATTGTTATGCACTCCGTTTTTACGGGCACTAAAGGAACAATTCCTGCTGCTGTCTGGATATTATCACAAACTCTACTTTCACCCGTCACAATCAGGGAAAATACGGCATCTCCCTTAGCCGGCGAGAAAATATTTTTGAGCACAGAATTAACGGTACGGATGATGTAATTGATTCCAAGAAAAAGACTGTAGAAGAAAGTTACTACGAGAAATCCCCGAGGGATGATTCAACTTATTTCATACTGAAATAAGTATTTCAGACCCATTTAAAGCAGCATCGATTTCTATCCCCGAAGAAACGACAGTTATAACTTAATATTTAGGAGATAATAATCAAATAAAAAAAAATGAATTTAGAAGGAGGGTATTTTGAAGAAGAGGGGCGGTAATCTACCGCCCCAAAAATGAATTACATATTTTTAATTATGGCCCTGCCGAAATCCGAACAGCTCAGTTCTTTTGCACCTTTCATCAGGCGGGCAAAATCATATGTAACTGTTTTTGATTTGATAGCCTTACCAATCGCTTTCTCTATTAATCTCGCGGCTTTTGACCATCCCATGTAATCGAGCATCATCACGCCGGAAAGAATTACAGATCCGGGATTAACTTTATCGAGTCCGGCATATTTCGGTGCGGTGCCGTGAGTAGCCTCAAAGACACCTCCGAAATAGCTCATATTCGCACCCGGCGCAATTCCAAGTCCGCCTACCTGAGCTGCAGTAGCATCGGAGAGATAATCGCCATTGAGATTCGGCGTTGCAAGTACAGCATATTCGCTAGGGCGCAAAAGCACCTGCTGAAAAATACTGTCCGCAATTCGGTCTTTGATTAAAATTTTACCTGCAGGCATTTTGCCTTTGTATTTCTTCCAGAGATCATCTTCGGAGACGGTTACATCGGCAAAATATTTTTTAGCGGTTTCATATCCCCACTCTTTAAATGAACCTTCCGTAAACTTCATAATATTTCCTTTATGAACCAGTGTTACACTGTCGCGCTTATTCGCGATTGCGTATTCAATCGCTTTTTTTACCAGCCGCTCCGTTCCAAA
>JBAYWA010000321.1:0-3067 GCA_041674325.1 Melioribacteraceae bacterium
GAAAATAATCAGTTCCATTGAAAACCGCTTCAGCATGATGAGACCTGCTTAATGTGATTACTCTATGACCGCGACCGCGTAACAACCGGACAGTGCTATTGAATACTATATCGGAACCCCCGGTACTTTCATAATTATTATTTATCTGAAATATCTTCATTTGTAAATAGTTGGTTATCGCTTAACCTGGTGAAGTTTATTTTCAAGTTTCGTTAAAAGATTTTTCACTCTTGCTGATTTTTTTCTTTTGAGCAATTTTTTGCTGATAGCTGCCGCTCGAGGCAGGTTATCAAGCCGCAAATAGACTAAAGCCATTAAGAAATACACAAATTCATGTGTAAACTGATGTACTCTCGGATTAAGCTTACCCAGAATAATATTTCTCCCTCTCAGGACTGGAATCGGGATTCTGGTGGAGAATTCGAATTTATCTTTCAATGACATTAATTCGTTTTGACCCACTGCCCCTATATATTCTGAGATATAATCAGCGGTTATCTGTAATTTTTCATTTTCTACTGCACTGATATCATTATGTGAAATATTGGATCTGTTTTTATCCAGATAGAAAACACCTAGAGGAAGAGGAATATGCATCAGCTTATAATTACGGGAAATGTTTATCTCAAATTCATGATCGCCGCATATCTTTAGCTCCTCTCTAAACCAGATATTATCCTTATAATGAAGCGAAGCCCGCCACATTGGCTGAGAAAATACCAGACATCTGTCAAGTTGAACCAGATAATCGAATTCAGGAATAATTTCCACCTTAGCATTTCCGATCTCTTCATATTTTTGATTCGGCAGATCAGAGATGTACATATCTGCATGTACTAACGCTACATCCGGATGTTTCTCCAATTCGTTCGAGAGGATTTCATAAGCATCATTTTTCAATCTGTCGTCTGTGTTGGCGTTTGTAATATACTTTCCGGCGGCATTTTTAATTCCTCTATTCCAGGCTTTATATATAGTTTCTCTCTCCTGTGTACGTATATATTTAATGTTAGCATGATTCTCGAGATACTCCCGGATTATCCTCTCCTCATTCTGCAGAGAACCGCTATTAATTATTATGATTTCGAGGCGATCTGCCACAGTCTGGTTCAACAGATCTTCAATTTTTCCTTTTATAAATCTCTCGGAATTATAAGTAGATACTATCGCCGATATTAAAATGTTTGACTCTTTCAAGAATGATTCTTTTAATTATTTAAATTTACAATTCGCAGTGCGCTACTTTCATTTAAGTGAATGTAGCGAAAAACTAGATCTAATAATCTTCAAGTAGTAGAGGATTTCTTTAAAGAACAAAATGAACGAAATGACACTCAACATGGCGAAATTCAGATATATTGGAAGTATATTCAGAATTATCAGCGGCATCATCGCAATCAGCAGGACGAGAAGAAAACCGAGCTTAATTATTTTACAATTACCCAGGAATTCCGTAACAGGTATATTCCATTTTTTCTTTAGATAAGCTACCATCAGTATATTGCCAATTAATACAGATACAAAATATCCCAGCAATCCGGATAGGTCATGGAAAATATTCAATCCTATAAAAAGTCCCGCCACTACAAAAACAAGATTAGTCAATTGCACAACTACCAGCAAACGCACCTTTCCCTGTCCCAGCAAAAAATTATAGATTGGATATCCAAAATTATTTATTGATTCCGGCAGCGAGAGAATAATAAAGATCAGTATCGCGTCACGGATTCCAAAAACCGCAGAGATAATTAATACAATCGCGATTGAAAATATTCCAAAGGCCATTCCGGAATAAGTTATTCCCATTTTTGAATAATTAACAAGATCGTCCATTATGAAATTCCGAATCTCGTTTTTCGTCCTTAGAATACTGGCCTTGGGAAGGACAATTTTAAATGCATTAAAAAACAGTCCCGAAACAGCCAGCGCGAATCGCCGGGCTATTTCGTAGGCGGGGACAATTTTTATGTCGAGATAAGTACCCAGCATATATTTTATTATCGGGTCGATTATAGAATTGAATACGGTCATTGCCTGTACCGAGAGGCTAAAGCCGAGTATTCGTTTAACCTCTGAAAAGTCGAACAACGAATATTTTATGGTATAGACTTTTACACTGAATCTGAAATAGAAGAAATACGAGGAGAGAATTATTACATAAACTATAAGATATAAAATCGACAAACTGATCAGACTCAGGTCCGCATATGTAATCAGAATTGTACCTAAAAGTATCAGACTGTTCTGAACGATTGTTAATTTGCTTGAGAGAATAAAATTGCTCAGTCCCTCCACAACAGCTTTGAAAAACAGAGAAATGTATTGAAGGTAGAATGAGATTCCGAGTAGCGCAAATACAGTTATAAAGTAGTTTTGAGATCTCTCTTGAATAATAGCCGGATTGGTGAAGTAAGCAAAATATCCCGCGGAACTACCTAAAATCAGTATTACAAAACCATTTACGGCAAAGACAAAGAAACTTGATGAGATCAGCCTGTTTACTTTCTGATTGTCTTCTTTAAATTCGGCGACGTGCTTAACAATTGCCGTATTGAATCCGAAATCCAGCACAGCGCCGAAACCCCAGATTGAGGCGAGTAATATCCAGATGCCAAACGACTGTTCGCCAAAATGGTTAAGGTTCAATTTTAAAGTCAGTAAAGAAAAAATCAGCGTAACAACAAACTGAAATGAAAGCCATGATGAGTTCTGCTTGTCAGAGGGCATTTATTCACTTACGATTTTAGAGTTTAGCATTCTATAGTTATTTACCAGAAAGCCGAGAAGCATGCCAATCCAAACTATATATTGACCATATAGCCAGGATTCTGTCATGAACATAGAGAAAATTATATAGACGAACGACCAGGTAACCATCAACGAAAGCACGGTTTCCTCACGGGTTTTATCAAATTTCAAAACCTTTTTCATCTCCTTTATAATCGCGCTTATAAAAAAGATAAATCCGATCAATCCCAATACTCCTGTTTCCGTTAGAACCTGCAGATAAGTTACATGCGGGGTTCTTCCCTCAACATACAGCTTATAAAAACTTTTCGGAATTTTA
>JBAYWA010000322.1:0-3052 GCA_041674325.1 Melioribacteraceae bacterium
ACGCTTTTATTGTTGATAGAGCGCAATGCAATGGGGTGAACAATATTATTATGGCATCGTATGCAGTTTTCCTGAACGGCTTCCTTGCCCGCATCTTTAATCCTGATCACCTGAGGCTCCCATCGCATAGTAAAATAAGTCGCGTGCCGCAATCCGTCGTTAGCCTTGAAAAGATATTTGTTAATGAAATTGTCCTGCGGAACATGGCAGTCATTACATGTTATGCCTCTGCCGTGGCTCCCCCTTTCCCATGTGGCATACTGGGGATACATAACATGGCAATTAACGCATGTTTTAGGATCGTCTGATAAATAAGAGAGCGCGTTTGAAATATGCAGAATATAAATTCCGAGTCCCGCAAATATTCCTAAAACAACTATTACAGGATAACGCCATTGCGGAGGGGGTATAAGATGAGACAAACTCTTGATGAACCAATTCCGCTTAATTGATTCCTTTTTCTCCATCAGTTTTTCCTTTTTCTGTAGATCTATTCAGTTCCTCAATGTCGGAAGTGCTCGTAGGATGCCCTATGGCGTCCCGCTGCTTATGGATAAGTAAATATTCCTCTTTGGAAATTTTATTATGCCAGTTCCCGCTCAACACACCTATTCCCGTTATCGCTATAAAAATCAATACAATTCCGGCAGCGATAATTTTTTTTGAAACTTTTTTCCGGCCGAAAATATTTTTTACATCAAGCGTATCTTCAACCGGGCAGACATCGACGCAATTGAGGCACGATGTGCATTCGTCCGATCTCACCGTAATTACTTTATCCACCTTAATAAACGAAGGACAAGCCTTGGCGCATAATCCGCAGTCAATACAGCTTGCCGCATTTCTCTTGATTTTATTCGGGCTTAAAATTCCTGTTATTCCAAGCAGGGCGCCGTAAGGACAAAGATAACGGCACCAGAAGTTTCTAATTACGACCGACAACAGGAATAAAACACCTATAACAATAAGGGAGAAACGTGAAATATCCGCAAAAAAGTAATACATCTTTACATCAGCCGCAATATTATAAGTGTCATTTAAAAAATAGGCGAGTGCGGTTTCGGTCATCGAAAAAATTGCGAAAGCGAAAAATGCAAGAAGAAGATACTTTACTGAACGGAGCAGATAGTCTAAAAATCCCGGTAGTTTCATCCTTCGTTTGAAAATTTTTTTCCAGATCCTCTCGCCAAAGTCACCTACCATCTCCGAAATATATCCGACCGGACACAACCAGCCGCAAAATGATTTTCCGAAAACCAATGAAACTCCAACTATGGCTAGAAAGATGAAAAATCCGGCTGGATGAACGTTATGTACATCTCCAGTCTGAAAAAAATAGACTACACTCATTAATGCGCTTATAGGAAGAAATCCTTCTACTCCAGGCGGTCTCTGATGAAACGCCGCAGCTCCATCAGATTCCAGATATGCAACGAACTGATAGAACTCAATCCCGATCCAGATGCAGAGTAGCGCAAATCCTGCCTGAACAAAAAATCTGATCTTCTGAATCGGCTTTTCAGTGTTCTTAATGTATTTAAGACCCATATAACTTCTTTCTATCTATTCAACATTTACCGAAAGTGACCCCTTTTGAAAAAAGGGAAAATCTTTCTATATTAATATCAGAAAAAAAATTCTGTTTATCAAATCGGGTGAAAAATGCTTCGTAAAATCATAAAAATAGATGAAGAAAAATGTGACGGCTGCGGAAATTGCGTTCCCGAATGCCACGAGGGGGCACTTCAAATAATTGACGGTAAGGCAAGATTGATTAGCGATCTTTTCTGCGATGGATTAGGCGCCTGCCTTGGAAACTGTCCTCCGGGCGCATTGATAATCGAAGAACGTGAGGCAGAGCCTTATGATGAGAGAAAGGTGATGGATTATATAGTAAGAAGCGGTTCGAATGTTATTGCCGCCCACTTAAAGCATCTGCGTGATCACGAGGAATTTGAATATCTGAGAGAAGGGCTTGAATATCTGCGAGATCACGGAATTGAAAATCCCCTTCCCCAATCAGATCTTCAGGAAAAAAAATCCCACTGCGGCTGTGCGGGCTCACAGGAAAAGATCCTTGATACTGCCGAGAAAGAGGGCGATGATGGCGGAATGCGTCCTTCCCACCTAAAGCAATGGCCTATACAGCTTCATCTGGTATCGCCAAATGCGGCATACTTTAGAAACTCGGATCTGCTTCTCGCCGCGGATTGCTGCGGCTTTGCATTACCCGATTTCCACAAAGAATTTCTGAAAGGCAGATCGCTGGCAATAGCCTGCCCGAAACTTGACACAAACAAACAGGTCTATCTTGACAAACTTATCACTATGATAAGCGAAGCCGCCCTTAAATCAATCACGATTTTGATAATGCAGGTTCCTTGCTGCGGCGGACTGGTCCAGATGGTCCAGCAGGCGCTTGATGAAACAAAAAGTGAAATAGCCGTAAATGTTACAATTATCAGTCCAGCCGGAGATGTGTTAAAATCCGCTCAGATCAACTAAATTTATTTGAATAGTTTTGAATTATCCCCAAAAACGCAATATTTCTCCCAAAATCGGACAAACAGGACCTTCAAAAAAAATAACTTGACACAATGTCCTCGATTGATTAGGTTTCTTTCGGACTAAATATTCCTTTATCGTTTTCCCTCATTTAGTCCGGCAAATAAAAATTTTTGAATTATAATAAGACAAGACGTTCCTTTTGTAGAGGTGGAGATATGAAAAAAGTTTTCGGTTCTGTCATCGCAATTATTCTTTTCGTTTTCATTTTAACGATTCCCGGATGCGGCTCGGGAAATTACGACCGCATTGAGGGAGAAGAGTACGCTAAATTGACTCAAGCGCCGTTTGTTCCTCCGGCCATCGCAAGAAAACATCCGGCTAAAGTTATAGTTAAACTGGAAGTAAGGGAGACGGTTAAACAGCTGGCAGACGATGTCGAATATGTTTTCTGGACATTCGGCGGCGATGTGCCGGGCAGTTTCATTCGAGTAAGAGAAGGAGATCTGGTGGAATTTCATCTTCAGAATCACCCCCTCAATAAACT
>JBAYWA010000323.1:0-3051 GCA_041674325.1 Melioribacteraceae bacterium
ATGAAGGCGGCCCGCCGTGTCTATCAGAACAATTTCGTACTTATCCGTAATTGCTCTCTGAATGGTCTCATATACCACAGCCGATGGATCTTTCGAGATATCCTCTATCAGATCTACACCCGCTCTTTCCGCCCAGGTTTTAAGCTGATCGTTAGCCGCAGCCCTGAATGTATCCGCCGAGCCGATAATTACTTTCTTTCCTTCGGACCTGAATTTATAGGCGAGCTTTCCGATTGTAGTTGTCTTTCCGGAACCGTTGATGCCTATAATTAAATATATTTTAATTTTCTTTGAGATTTCATCCGGTCTGTCAGAGAGAGGATTTTGCTGAGGGGCAATCAGCTTTATCAATTCTTTTTTAAGAATCTCTTTTACATTATCGATTGTCCTGTCATCTTCCTTAAAGAGAGCCGATTTTGTATTATTAATCAGCCGCTCGGTCAGACTGCTTCCGAGATCGCTGCTAATCAGGATCTCTTCAAGATCATCAAGCGTTGTCTCGTCAATCTTAGCTTTTCTTGTAACAACTTCGGCAATTTTGGTGACAATATTTTCCCTGGTTTTAGTTAAGCCGTCCTTTAATTTCTTCAGGTTGTCAAACAGTTTCATTCTTTTTCCATTTCAATATTTCAACAGCCCGAAGAATATATCCGGTCAATGATGCAAAACATAAAATTAAACCGGCATACATAATCCCTTTGTGAATAAGGCCTTCCGGATTTCCGTAAATCAATGTCATAAGTATGAAAATACCGATAGAAAATACGGTGATCTTTCCGAGCCGGTTTGACGGCAGCACTTTCCCCAATTTATTTGATACGAATATTCCTCCGAGGAAGATCAGGATGTCGCGGAGTATGACTATCCAGAAATAATAAGCCGGGATCATATTCATCAGGTAGAGATTAATAATTATGAGCGCCACAAGTACTTTATCCGCCAGCGGATCTATAATCTTTCCGAATTCAGAAATCTGATTTGTCTTTCTCGCGGCATAGCCGTCCAGCAGATCGGAAATGAAAGCAACCAGTATCAGAATTAAAATATAATATCTGTATCCCGGGTCCACTCCCATTAGATTGAAAAATATCTGGAATGGGATAAATAGCAGTAATCTGAAAAGACTGATGAGGTTCGGGAGCAGTATAATCTCTTTTAACAAAATTTTCATATAATTAACAGCCGGCGTTATATTAATCAGTTCTCGTATTCGTCTTTTGTAATATTCTTATTGATCGCAACCGGATAATCTCCGGAAAAACAGGCGGTGCAGAACTCATCGGGAGAATGATCTATCATCGCGTCAAGCAGCTCATTTATCGAAAGATATTCCAGACTATCTACATCCAGATACTCTCTTATCTCCTCAACATTGCGGTTAAACTTGTTGGCTATCAGTTCTTCTTTTGATGGAAAGTCCATTCCGTAATAACATGGACATATAATCGGGGGTGATGAGATCCTGAGGTGAATCGACTTAGGGCCCGCTTCCCGCAATAACTTAACCAGTTGTTTTGAAGTTGTTCCCCTTACTATAGAATCATCAATTAGCACAACGGTTTTATCTTCAAGCACTCCCTTTACAGTATTGAATTTTATCTTAACTCCGATCTCTCTTGCTCTCTGACCGGGGAGGATAAATGTTCTGCCTATATAGTGACTTCTGATGAGTCCAATCTCAAGTTTGGATGCGACTCCCTGTTTAGCCAGCTGGGTCTGATAACCTATTGCGGCTGTGTTCGAACTATCCGGAACGCTGATAACAATTACTTTTTCCCCCTCTTTATCAGTTACGGGATGTTTCTGGGCGAGCACTTTACCCAGTTTCCTTCTCATCTTATCCACATTGGAGCCGAACACACGGCTGTCGGGTCTTGAGAAATAGATATACTCGAATATGCAGTGTTTAATAGGGAACGGTTTATCATGAATTCTTACCGATTTAACTTTATCCGCTTTTGTAGCTTCGTCATCGATAATTACCATTTCACCCGGTTCGATATCTCTGAGATATTGAGCCGAATTTATATCGAGCGCGCAGGTTTCCGAAGTAACAATAAATGATCCGTTTAATTTTCCCACGCAGAATGGGCGGAATCCGTGGGGATCTCTCGCGCCGATCAGCTTGTCATTTGTCATTATGACTATACTGTAGGCGCCTTCAACCTTTTGAAGGGCTTCCCGTATCTGATCTATCTGATTTTCAAGTTTGCTTCTGGCGATAAGGTGAAGAATCACTTCGGTATCGCTTGTAGTCTGAAATATTGCTCCATCATTTACAAGCTCTTCGCGCAATTTTTTTGCGTTTGTAAGATTTCCATTATGAGCAATAGCAATATTTCCCAGCCGGTAATTGACTGTGAACGGCTGTATGTTTTTGCTTGAATCGGAAGACCCGGTTGTAGAATAGCGGTTGTGTCCTATCGCGCATTCGCCTATCAGTTCATCGTCGAAAATTTTATCATTATTAAAAATCTCGGATACCAATCCAAGTGATTTGTGGACATTAAGAACCGGTCTGCCTTTTGAGTTTTTCGAAAGTGAAACTATCCCAGCTGCTTCCTGTCCCCTGTGCTGAAGCGATAACAATCCATAATAAGTAGTAACCGCAGCTTCTTTTGAAGCAAATATTCCGAAAACTCCGCAATTACATCTTGGTTTATCGATTTGTGACATTTTTCCTCGAATATAAAAAAGGCACATTGGAGTGTGCCTGTATTGTGTCGGAACGGCGGGATTTGAACCCGCGACCCCTTGAACCCCATTCAAGTACGCTACCGGACTGCGCCACGTTCCGTTTCAAATGTAGAATTCAGATAAAGCAGAAAATTTTTAATCTCTTCCAAATCTTTTTTTACCGACCGGGGCTGAATATTTTTAACTGATTCAGATTTAAGTTCGGAAGTTCCTGCCGCCTGAGTATCAAGCGGAAGATCGGACAGAATCTTCTTAGCCCCTTCTATTGTATATTTTTCTTCTCGCAGCAATCTTTTAATCTGCAGGATCAGTTTAATATCTTTGTTAGTGTAAATCCTGTTGCCCGCCCTGTTC
>JBAYWA010000324.1:0-3041 GCA_041674325.1 Melioribacteraceae bacterium
CATTCACTAAAAGATTGGATACACTTATTGACTGGATTTCGACGGGAAAAATTCCCCTTTACCCCTCATATCAGCCTGTCCGCCAAGAAGGATTAAAGAGAAAGATAACACCTGAAGTCGTTGTCTTCAACAAAGGGGCCGGTAGAATAAAAGTCTCGGCCATTATATCAACATACAACTCGGAAAAATTTATCGAAGGGTGTCTTACAGATCTAATTGAACAGACTCTCTATAAAAAGGGTGAATTGGAAATTGTGATTGTTAATTCCGGCTCCCAGCAGAATGAAGAACAAATTATAAAAAAATTTCAGATTGTATATGATAACATTAAATATATAAAAACAGAAAAGGAAACAATATACTCTGCGTGGAATAGAGGCATTAAAGAATCGACCGGGGAATATGTAACCAATGCCAATACGGATGATAGACACAGACCGGAAGCACTGGAAATAATGTGCGGGTATCTGGAAGCAAATTCTGAAATCGATGTTGTTTATGCGGATCAGTATTCAACAAAAATTCCGAATGATAAGTGGGGGTCTGATACAGCAAAAAAAGAACAGCTGTGGTATGAGTATGATCCGGACTTTCTCCACTTTGGCTGTTTCATCGGACCACAACCCATGTGGAAAAAAAACCTGCATGATAAATTTGGATTTTTTAATGAAGACCTGAAAGTGGTTGGCGATTATGAGTTCTGGCTCCGGATCAGCTGCAAAGCCAAATTTTATCACCTTCCGGAAATACTCGGATTATATTACTACTCAACTTCAAGTGCCGAACACCGGGATAAAACTTTGACTGAAAGTGAACATTCTAATGTGCAATTCTACTATCTGGCAAAGTATATACAGAATGATGCTGACCTAGCCAGAATAAAAGCCAAGTTAACTCCATTTCAAAGTATTGAAAGAATGAAGAATTATTATAATAGTGCAACTGAATTGTTGAGAAGGAGAGAACAGGCCATTCAGTTTGAAAAATCGATTAAAAACCATCTTCAGGAAGCTCCAATGCTGACCGATGAAGAAGTGCTTTCAAAGGTTGAATATTTCATTCTGGAAATTGAAGCTGCAAAACTCCCTTTCGATTCGGAAAACTATCTTGAAATCTTAAATATGTTTAGAGGAGCTTATTGTTTGAAATTGGGTGATATTAATGTAGCTCGCAAATCTTACGAAAAGGCTTTAGCTGCAAATGGCAATTCATCTGAAGCATGCGAAAGATTGGGCGAATTACTTATGCTAGAAGAGAACTTTGATGCAGCAAAAGCCATGTTTGAATGGGCAACCAAGAATTCTCCCGGAAATAAATCGGCCCTGAAATCTCTCTCCAAAGTAAATGCTTTGCTGGGATTCGAAGAATTTCATAACTCTCTTGCTTGAAATCATTATGCCCAAATTCACACTTTCAATGATTGTTAAGAATGAGGAAAAGTTTCTTCGGGACTGCCTCATTTCTGTAAAAGGCCTGGTAGACGAAATTGTGGTGGTTGATACCGGCTCCAGCGACAACACTATTAAAATAGCAGAGGAGTACGGCGCCAAGACCTATCACTTTGAATGGATTAATGATTTCGCTGCAGCAAGAAACTTTGCGCTTGAAAAATCAACAGGCGATTGGATCCTTTATCTTGATGCTGATGAACGCCTCGATCAAAATTCTATACCGGAATTAAAAAAAATAATAAATAGTAATGAGCGGTTAGCCTGCTATTGCACGGTAAAGAGTTACGATTCCGAAGGAAGCCGCGATAATTCACTCCAGTATCCCAGGTTGTTCTCTAATTCGACGGGGATAAAATTTACAGGTAAAGTACATGAACAAATTGAGCCTTCGCTGTTGCAGAATAAATACCGAGTGGCAGATACAAATATTCTTATTCATCATCTCGGATACGACATCACTAAAGACGAAAAAAACAAGAAAGCTCGAAGAAATCTTTCAATCTTACTTGAAGAATACAATCGGCAAAAGACATCTTATGGTGCTTTCCAGATTGCGCAATCATATAATGTTCTTGATGAGAAAGAAAATGCATCTAAATATTTCAAGATAGCCGGTGATAGTCCGGATCTCGATAAAACATTGAGGGCCCAGTGTTTTGCATCTCTCGCGATGATTGCCCATAATCATCAAAATACCGGAGAAGCAGAAAATTATATTCAATTGTCAATTAAATTGGATGACCGTCAGCCGTTCCCTCACCTCCTTTCGTCCAAAATTGCGCTCCGAAGGGGAGACCGGCAAGCTGCAGAGATCAGATGCCGGGCGGCTTACCAGATGAATAAAAATATTCTGGCTGGAAAAGAGAAGTCTAAATTGATTATTATTTTGGATTCTGAAGAGGTAATCTATTTTGGTCTCACACTGTCCCTTCAGAGCGATAATGCTGCCAATGCAGGTTTTTATCATAAAGAATTGACGGCATTTTACAGCAGAAAAGAATGTGCGGAGGGAACCCTCAGATTAATGGTAATCAATAAACTATTCAATAATACTTCATTGACTCAGGACGAAGAAAAAATATTTAGTAAAATGGCCAATAAACACACAATTAATTTATTATTAAACCTGATCTCCTCCAATCCCGATAAACAACAAATAATTCGATTAGCAATCGATTTGCAGAAGAAATTCCCGGATGATATCGAAATAAAAAAAACAGTCGCCAAATTATTTTCAGAATCCGGTAGGGTAGAAGAAGCAATTCAACTTCTTGAATTAGCTGTAGAAAAAAAACAGCATGACCCGGCGGTACTGTTTTATTTGATCTCTTTTTATCTGAAAACCGGGACCCACGAAAAGATCAAGACTTTAATGGGAATATTGGAGACAAATTTTTCGCATATCCCGGAAGTCCTGGAAAAAGTTCAAATTCTAAGAAGCAAACTGCAGATGCTGGGAAATGTTCCGCTCTAAAAAATTTATTAAAATATTCCTAAACTTTTATTAACCCCCGTCGATAATAATGTTGAGAACAAAGTGTTCTCAAAAATAAACCAAGCACGGATGCTTGGAAAAATCAATCACATGGA
>JBAYWA010000325.1:0-3039 GCA_041674325.1 Melioribacteraceae bacterium
GTTGATTCTATTAAATACTTCTCTTTATTAAACGATGAGCAATTCTTCGCAAAAAGCAAATTCAGACAAACCAGATACCGCTTTGATATCCCGCAGTTAAAAGTACTGGGCATTAACTTCTTAAAGTTACTGGAAGGTAATGGTTATGAAGCCGGGAAGATAAATATCCGGGAGGTATCAGCCGATATATTGGTGAATATGGATAAGCCGTACAATTCAAATTCGCCAAATCCGCAGATGCCAAATGAAATTCTCGCGTCAATAAAAGAGACAATCAAAATTGATAGTCTGGGGATTATGAACGGCCGATTAAAATATTCAGAGAGATTTAAACTAAGAGGAAACCCTGGAGTAATTACATTCGATAAGATCAATGCCTCAATAAGCGGAATCGCGAACCATACCGTTAAGTCAGATACAGCCGTTATTAAAGCGGAGGGGATATTTATGAATTCGGGCAAGATGAAACTGCTTTTAGAAATTCCCTTAGAATCAACAGATTTTTCGCTGAGATACTCCGGATCTTTGAGCGGTATGGATGTTACAAGACTAAATAATTTCATTGAGCCGGGAGAGCACCACCGCATTAAATCCGGCGTTCTTCAATCGGCAGCTTTTAATGTGGCCATTAATTCAGGCCATGCCAGCGGAACTTTGCGGGTGGCTTATAAAGATCTGACTATCGCCATTCTTAATAAAGATACCGGAAGCGAAAAAGGTATCTTTAACCGGATCCTCTCCTTCTTCGGGAAAGTATTTGTTATACGCGGATCCAACATGCCGGACGAAAAAGGATTAATGAAGATCGGCAAGATAGATTATACCCGGAATCCGCAGGACTATTTTTTTCAGATTCTGTGGTTCTCGCTCCGGAGCGGCATAGCTGATTTAGTGGGATTTCCGAAAGAACCGGATCCTGTAAATAAATAAATTAATTTACTCTTCAGGATGGGATAAGTTTTTATCCCATCTACTATTCACCTCAATTGGATAACAGCTTATTCTACTCTGATGGATCTAGTTCCTTTTTCATCCTTTTGTCCGATTGAGACAAAGTACTATTCTTAATATAATTGAACCGCATTGAAAAGCCGGATGGATGGTGAACAGGACAAAGCTGAATCTGATTTATCCGTCTGAATGGTCGTTCTTTGCTCTCATACAACTTCTAAATCCGGCTGCCTTTCGAAGTGGAGCAGCCGGGTTTATTATTTAAAAACAGTTCATCAATAAACTATCAATTTTGGATTTCGGGTTTCTACAGCCGGACAAACCTTTTAACCGGAAAATTTTATCCGTCATGAAAAACATTTCTCCATTAATAATTCAATTACTTCTAATATTTCAAGGATTGACTGAGCCTTCGGAGGCGGATGGAAAGAACTCCGCAAAGACAACTTCATATTTCCCCGTCAATAATAACATTACATTGGTTTATGAATCATCATTCGGCGAGAGTACTACAATTTACTCCAAGGATGGAGAATTTACTATTAGTTCCAGCAAGGCTGACAATTTCAAGTATAAACAAACAATGATTATAAAAGAGAATGGAGTTTATGTAAAAGAAACATATCAGTACTTGAAAATATTTTTATTTATAAAGAAGGAGGCAACTTTTACCTATGCCCGACCTCTGCTGCGATTTCCCCTGCCGCTTCTCCCCGGAATGAGCTGGGAATGGGAAGGTGATGAGTATTCAGACGGTGATACCAACAAAGTTAAGGTTACGGGGAGGGCTCTGGTTAAAGAATACATTTCAACAAAAGCCGGAAGATTTGAAGCTATCAAATTAGAATCGATTATTGAGGGTTCCTCCAACGCAAAAAACAGGGTAACCGAATGGTTCGCTGAGGGAATCGGTTTAATAAAAGCCAAAATTGTGATCGAAGGAGGAGGTGTGATGGGATTCATAAGGGATTTACTGGGCTACGGCACCATAGAATTTGAATTAAAGGAAATCATAAAACTTTAAGAAAATTATTCCATCCTTCATATGCATAATTAGATCAATAAATCATTTAACCGGAAAGATCTTCACCAATCCTAAATCCCCCGATCGAATTTAATCGATTTAAAGATGTTGCTCCTTATAATCCATCAACTCATTTTTCCCTTATAATAATAATTGCAGAATAATTTTTTTAAAATATCATATCCGATAATCGTTTCGAATTATAGGATTTAGTCTGCCGGTCAATTATTTTTTTTCAACTTTTAGCGGGTTTGCAATGCTCTCTTGATTTTTTATATGCAGATCTCTCTGGGGGAACGGTATCTCGATATTATTCTCCTTAAACTTTTTGAATATTTCAAAATAAATACTGCTTTTTAAGATTCCCGGAGCTGTGATGTGAGTGCTTGTCCAGACCTGCAGATTGAAATTAAGCGAGCTATCGCCAAAATTTTCAAAAAGTACGCCGGGTTGCGGGTCTTTTAAAACACCTTCAGAGTTATCTGCAACCTCCAGCAATATTTGTTTTACCCTCTCCGGATCTTCTTTATATGCGACACTAACGGGAATTTTGAATCTCACATTCCGGTCGTTATAACTCCAGTTTATAACTGTTGAGGAGATAAATTCTGAATTAGGAACAATAACGGCAATATTATCATTCGTCACAACAATGGTTGATCTCATAGAAATGCTCATAACGTCGCCAAAGACTTCTCCAACCTGAATTCTATCGCCGACTTTTATTGGTCTTTCAAAAAGAATAATTATTCCGCTGACCAGATTGTTTGTAACATTCTGGAGACCGAAGCCGATACCAACACCAAGTGCGCCCGCAAGAATAGTAATTGCACTGAGATCTATTCCAACTGTTTGTACAGCTATCACAAGTCCCAGTATAAGAAAACCGTAACGGATAATAGTGCCTACCGCGAGGCGGACACCAAGTTCTATCTTGCTTTTGGCAAGAACCTTATAGACTATCCATTTTTTCAGCTTGGAGGTAATGTAGAAAAGAAGCCATGCAAGAAATATAAAATAGATAAAAGTCCAGAGTGTTATTGAAGTATTCCCGATATCGAACA
>JBAYWA010000326.1:0-3031 GCA_041674325.1 Melioribacteraceae bacterium
TATGGATCTGAAAAAGAATGAGAGTGAAAAAAGTTTGTGATAAAGCGCTCCGGTTTCCGCTAGGCTGCTTGAACTCATTCTTGAGTTTACAGGGGAATAGGGAGTTTCGATAGCGGCATCGCCGAAGAAAAAATCGGAATTCCACGAGTGACAATCCTGGCAGCTTTTTGAACCAAGTGACTGTGAAGCCGGACGCACATCATGCGCAATTGCCCAGGTGTATGGTTTGATGTAAGGATGATTCGATACTTTCAGTTCTGCATTATCTCTCAGCTCTATATAATTTTCACCTGTTACAAAAATTATTTTCTCGTTTTTACCGGCCATTGGTTTAAGGAATGTCAGCGCCCTTATCAGCTCCGGTTTCCCGATAGCCGGATATATATCATAAGTTTTCAATGAATCGGTCCTGAGAATTACTGAGAGGGAATCTGAAAAATCATTAACGGGTATAGGCTTAATTTCGTTATTTTTTAATTTCGCCCAATATGAAGGCCACAATAATCTGTGGGGCTCAATCTTTCCCATCTCATTTCTCACGAATAACGGTGCTTGAATATGCGGGAACAGATTAGCCGATTTATTGATTCCGGGAACACCAAGTTTATGTGCTCGGCTCGTCTTCACGTAATTTGTATTACCGTCAGGCCAGATTCCGGAATGGCAGGTTGTACAGGCCAGTTTATCAAGATGAACAGCAGGCAGACCTAAATGTTTTGGTACCGGGGCCCCAAGCCTGCCTCCCGTTGGGACAGATTCCTTTTCATTTCCCAGATGACAACCTTCGCACGTGAAGGAGCTCCGGGCCGGATCATTCTTCATCATACTCTCATTTTCAAATCCTCTGATCATATCGTGATTCAATCCGTTGGTATGGCAGTCAACGCAGATCATTCCGGATTTCAGATGAACATCCTCTGCGGATTGTATGAATTTGTTTTCTCTCTTTGAAACGTTTACGGATGAATGACAATAATAACATCTGTCATTTGGAACCTGCCGCTTGATATTGAAAAATACTTTGTTGCTGTTAAATACCGATTTATTATAGATGATATTCGGGGGAGAGTAAGTTCTAAGATCAACATCGGCAAAAGTATTGCGGTTATAGATATCGAAATTGTCAGGCATCTCTTTTGCGCTTCCCGTCACAACGGCTATATCACTTCCGGCCGCAGCCGCCCATTTGAAGTTTTGTCTCAAAATGTTAAGTGAATATTCGGCGCTGTTGAACTTCTCGCTGGCGTCGTGACATAAAAGGCAGTTGACCGGCAGTTTGCCGGAAATTTCCCATCTGAAAAAATTCTCCGGTTTTTCAAGAGATTCGTCTTCGGAAATTGTCCCGCCTGTAAAGTGAGTGCCAAAAAGTTTTAAAAACTGAAAAGGAGAGATATTTAATTTTTCGGGAGAAAATGTGCCATTCCATCCCCGGTAAGAGACGGGAAGCACAGTGAGTTTTTTCAAATCCACATAAATCCACGGCTCGCCGTTCCGGTCGAATGAGGACTTACCCAGCGGTTTATTGAAATGGTAGCCGTTCTTAATTATATCGTATGAGTGACAATCTCCGCAGGTATATTTAGCCGAGAAGGGAGATTGCGGATTATCTTCTTCAAGGATTATTTTATTATTCTCATCGAGAAGTTTAATCTGATGGATCGGTTTTGATCTGCTTCCGTCCCGCTCATCTCCGAGTTTTTTCTCCTGCGCGTTAAGGAAAGCTGAGACAGCAATCAAAATAGATGCAGTAAGAAACAGCCGGAGTAAAAAATTTTTTTGCATAATGTGAGATCAGATCAATTTTCAGATTTTAAATTCACTTCTGTTAAAAAACAGTTCCCGTCTCGATTTAACAGCCTCATTGGCTTTAAGCACTGTTACTGCCGTCTCGTAACCTATTTCAACCGGACAATTTAATTTTTCTTTGCCGCGGATCGCATTAAAGAAATTTTCGAGATGGGGCTTATGATACGGATCGTTAAAGAGAATGGGAAGTTTATGTTTCTGGGGAGCGACTGTTTCCCTTACATCCAGAACAGCTGTGCTGTCTTTCGGTTTTTCATCTGTCGGCGCATCAATGTATTTCATCCTGATCCACTTTTCCCAATCGATATTTCCCGGTTCCTTGTATATGCCCGCTCTTCCCGCGGATTCAGATATGGTAAGAGAGCCCTGATCACCCATGAAGCTTTCAAAATAACCCTGATTGCTGTTTGTGGTAATTGTCTGATATGAGGCTCTTACAATTCCTTTTTCAGTTTTATAAGTATAAGTCGCCAGCACTGTATCATACCATTCGTGTGTTCGTTTGTCGTAATAATCGGTTCCGCCGCTCGCTATTACAGAACTCGGATTGGTTTTCAGGAACCAGTTATAGATATCTATCTGATGCGAACCCAGATCGACAATCGGTCCGCCGCCCAGTTTTTTATACCAGCGCCAGTTTCTATGCTGATGCATATTATCGTAGCCATAGCGTTTTAGTACAGCAGCGGGGATAGCATTTGGTTTAGGCCATCCGTTATCCGGCTGAACCGAACGGTTCCACTGACCGTTAACCGTTGTAATACGTCCTAATATCTGGGAGTCATTTATAAGATGATTGTAGCAGTGAAGATAATTTGGATTGCTCCTTCTCTGATGACCTATCTGAACTTTTTTCCCGGTTCTCCGGGCGGCTTCAACAATTCTTTTTGCGCCCTCAAGGGTGTTAGACATCTCTTTCTCGCAGTAAACATGAAGCCCCGCTTCCATGCAATTAACAGCATGCTCTGCGTGCCAGAAATCAGGAGTTGCAATTATCACGGCATCAAGGTTTTTCTCTTTCGAAAGCATTTCCTGATAATCTGTATATGCGTTCAGTTTATGACCGTATTTCTGAAGAAGCCGGAAAGCTCTTTGTAGATTGTAAGATTCCCATATATCGCATACTGCCTTAAATTTTATATTTGGAATCTTGAGGCAGGCATTCAACAGTACCTGTCCCTGAGCGCCAGTGCCCAATAATGCTACATTTAAATCCTTACCCGAA
>JBAYWA010000327.1:0-3026 GCA_041674325.1 Melioribacteraceae bacterium
AGCCGGGTCCCATTTTTTTTGAGGATAGGAATGCGTTTAGGAAGAATATTCTGGGTGATAATTTTACTTTCGGTTTTACCTTTGACCGCCAATGCACAATGGAATTTTAATATCTCAACGGAGAATGAATACAACGATAATCCGTTCAGATCACAACTGCCGACGGAAACATTTATAAATTCTTTGAATTTTGATCTGCGCAAAGAATTTGATCTTTTTTCTCTTCAATACAGCGGGAACTACTTTAATTTTTCGGCGGTGCCCGAAAGAAATTTTTATATGCATCAGTTGAGCGCTTCCGTAAGCTTTGAAAATGGCGCAATGGGAATTATTGCGGAACAGAGATTGGGAAAAGATATATATACTTATTTCGACTATACAAATATAACCGGATACTATACGCATCAATTTAATATTGAAGATTATTATCTGACACTTACTCCCAACTTAAGTCTGACGAAGTATCCCGGTATCTCTATACTGGATAATTCAAAGATTTCGCTTAGCACATTATTGAACCATGGATTTGATTCCGGCACCACTGTTATACTGGGCGGAGCTTTTACTTTTAAAAAATATCTCAATCCAACGCAATATGGTGAATATACTTATCTGGATGAAAATAACTCTCTTGTGACTGAAAGGTATATCGATCAAAATATTTCATCCTTAACACAGATACTCTCATTTGCAAGGATTGCACAATCCGTAACCCCTACTACAGGTATAGCGGCGCAATTTACAAACAGAAGCATTCTTAGCGGAGTTGCCAGTTTTGTTAAAGATTTGAATATGATCTATGGCGACGAATCTGAGATTTTTGACGACCCGGTTAATTACGAGGGGAATAATTATTCGGTTGAAGTTACTCAAATTCTATTCGATGATTTGACCCTTAAGGGAAGTCTTTTTCTCAATAATAAATTTTACCCTTCGCAAGGCGTTTATGACCAGGCCAATAACTATGACACCGGCATCATGAGATCCGATAAGCAGAAGATTTTCAATTTCACTTTAAATAAAAGTTTCCCGCTGGGCGATTCGGAAAGTATAAATCTGAATCTGGGACTCCAATATCAGTGGATAGACAACAGTTCAAACAGTACTCTGTTTAATTACCGGAGCAATTCAGTTAATCTTAGTCTGGGGATAGAATTTTAACAGAGCGCCTGAATCCCAAAATCTATTTTTGCTTCTTATACTTAGATGATTTTGCTTAATTTGCGGTGAAAATAGAATATAACATGCGAGTCTTTAAAAACATTTTAATCCAGCCGAAGAGTTTTATTCTGATCTTCGTCATTACCGCAATAATTGTGCTCTCCTCAGCCGTGATAGAACTTAACCAGAGTAAGAGCGAGATGCTGGAACTGATGGAAAAACAGGGACTCTCAATTCTGGAAACCGTTCTGAAATCCTCCGATAACGCACTGCTTTCATACAATAAAATCGAAGAGGAGATAAAACAGCGCCTTCTCAATAATGCGTTTCTTGTTAAATTATTTTATGAAAAAGGAAATATTAATAACGCTCTTCTCGAAAAAATTTCCAGCGAGAATAACATTTACAGGATAAATATTTTCGACCGAACGGGAAGGAAAATTTTCAACAGTCATAAAGATATTCATAACCGCCGGGACGAGACAGAGAACCCTCTCAAATATATTCAGCCCATTATTGACGGGGATGCAGACACCCTTATTCTTGGGATCAAAAAGGCGCGGTTCCTGGACGAGGAGAGATTTGCTGTTGCTCTTGCGACATACGATAGAAAAGCGATTGTAGTTAATATTAAGGCTGAAGATCTGATGCGTTTCCGAAGAGAAGTGGGTTTTGGAGTTCTCTTAAAAAAAGTCACTGAAAATCCTCAATTTATCTATGCGGCGCTGCAGGATGAGAATGGAGTCATTGCGGGCTCAGGTAATTTAGATGGATTAAAAAGTCTCGAACAGGATCCGTTTCTTCAGCCGGATCCGGAGAAAAATTCCTACAAGTGGAGAATTTTACGGTCGGACAGCCTTGAAGTCTTTGAAGTTTCTCACCCATTCATTCATAATGGTGAAGTTATAGGCGTGTTCAGACTTGGGCTGTCTATGGACCCGCTAAATATTATCAGCCAACGGTTAACGAGACGCATAATAATTATTACGATACTGCTTTTCATCTTTGGTTTTGTTACCACAATTCTGGTCTTTCTCCGCCAGAATTATAATATCCTTTCTAACAGATATACAGAGATGGAATCCTACTCAACGAGCGTTGTGGAAAATGTAAGCGACGGGATAATAGTTGTTGATGACGAGAAAAAAATAAAGATGCTTAACGGGGCGGCTGAAATGATCTTCTCGGTCAACGAATCGGAAACAAAGGGTAAATTATTCGGTTCAATATTTCCCTCAACAGAATGTGCAAATCTGATGGATTCCGCTGCTGGAATTAGAGAGATTGAGTGTGTGATAAATGGCAAACCGAAAATCTTTCTCCTTTCGATAAGCAAATTTTCCGATGCTGCGGGTACGGAGAATAAAATTCTGGTTTTCCGGGATCTTACGGAGTTGAAATATTTGGAAAAACAGGCTCGGCGAAATGAAAAAATGGTTGCTATGGGTGAACTCTCCTCCTCTGTAGCGCACGAAATCCGAAATCCTCTTAATTCGATCGGGACAATTGCGCAGCAGCTGGGTAAAGATTTTGAAGTGAAAGAGAATCAGGAGGAGTTTGAAACACTCGCGGGAGTAGTTTATAAAGAAGTTCGGAGAATTAATGAGGCGATCGAGACTTTTCTTCAGTTTGCCCGCCCTCAACCTGTGAATGCCGGCGATTTTAATCTGACCGATTTTTTTGTTGAGATAGAAAAACAATATTCCTCTCATTTGGCGGCAAGAGATATTACGATTGAAATCCATTCCGCTTATCACGGAAAGGTAAAATGGGATGCCAGGCAGATGAAACAGGTTTTTGTAAACCTGATAGAGAATTCCATTGATTCACAGCCCGAAGGCGGCAGAATAAGAATAACCGCATCC
>JBAYWA010000328.1:0-3024 GCA_041674325.1 Melioribacteraceae bacterium
CCCAGGTTAATTATTTCTCTCAGGAGAACCGCTTTCTAAAATTCTTATGAAGGGGTTTATCCTGATATTGATCCTCAATATCATTCAACTCCTCTTCGGTATACCCAGAACGGATTCCGGAGATTGTAACAAGCATCCGCTCTTCATCTACAGCATAAAAAATTCTCCATGTCCGGTATGCAAGCTGATATAACATCTCGCCGGAAACAGCCGGATTTTCAAATTTCGAAATTCTTTTCCGGGATGAATCGGTGGGATTGAATTCGAGCTGCAGTCTTGCAAAGTCAGAAAGATTAATTCCGGCTGTTTCCTTTAGCCATTCACATTGTTCAACAGCAGCCTGTTCAAATAGTACTTCAAATATATTTTCGAGTCCGGATTTTACCCACCCGGTTGCCGCATCGGGAAACGAATCCGAATAGGGAAGATATGGTTTAATATCTATCACAGGACTTCCGTCCAATATGTCGGATTCAGAAACGGAAATTAACAGACCGTCAACTTTTTCAAGTTTGACACAGCTCATTCCAATCCGGTTTGGTCTGTAAGGGGCGCGGGACGCAAACACACCCACCTTTTCTCTTCTATGTCTGGGAGGATTTACAAGTGGTTTCCAGTTTTCATTTAAATGAAATTGATACAATACCCAGATCCGATCAAATCCTTCCAGATCTTTAACAGCCTGCTCAAAATTATTATTCGGGAAAAGTTCAATTGTTGAAATATTTCTACCCGCAAGTATCCCCTGGCGGGGAGTTTCGTATCTGTATCTGAGATCAGAGTGGAGAATGCCGATCGGCGTTATGACTATCTCTTCGGTCATCATTTTTTTTTAATTGAAAGTTACAATTTATATCGGTTATCAAAAAATCCACTCAAATCGATCATTCCAAATAAATAATCGGCACATAATGTAAAATATTTTATCAGGCGTTATCACCATATAATTAAAGGCATTAACGCGATACTGTATAATAATTATACGTTTGCTAAAAAAATTTCCGGTTGAATTATTCTCATATAACCCTAATTCTCCGATTTTTTTGATGGTATGTTATTTGAATTGCAGAAAGTAATAATAAATACGGAGGAAGCGCAATATGTCAAAAAGAATCTTATTGATTGATGATGAAGCATCATTAAGAAGATCCCTTTCCATCGGTCTGAATCAGAGGGGGATCGACGTTGAAATGTGCGAAAACGGTATAAGCGCATTAAACAAGATTGATCTTTATAAGAAAAACGATATTAATCTGGATACTATTGTGCTTGATATTCAATTGCCCGATATCGACGGGATAAAACTTGGCAAGATCATAAAATCAAAATACCCCGATACATCAATGATCTATATAACCGGGTATGCCGATAAACTTGAAGAGACTGAGATTGACGAACTGAAAGCGGACGCCTTCATGCAAAAACCATTCGACGCGGATGATCTGACCGATGAGATAGAAAAAATTATTGCCAGACACCCCGCTTCATCTCTTTCACATTCTGGCGCCAAGGAAGTTTATAAAACCGTCTCCTCCTACCTGCTTATTAAGATAGATAAAAATGCGGATTTCTTTGATATCTATAAGAAATTGTATGCGATGGAAAATGTTATCTATTGTGATGCAACCAGAGGCGATATAGATATCTTTCTCCTGCTGCAGGCTGAATCATTGGAGCGGTGCCGGGAGATATGCGACAGGGAGATAAGAGTGATTGAAGGAGTTACTGCTTCAGAATTTTTACCGATTGAAATTCCCGTACTGAATGAGAACATAAAAGAGATAATAAATTCGGTCGGCGTATCTCTCTCCTCGGAAATTCCGAGTCTCGGCACAATCAGAGATTCCAAACATTCTGTTTGCACATACGTTCTGGCTGAAGTTGAACGGGAGAGGATTGAAGATATTTATCCGGTGCTTAAATTGACAGAGAATATCGTTTATTGCGATTTCACCGGTGGCAGATTTAATCTGGTAATGCTTGTATGCGGCTCACAATTCAGCCAGATAGATAAATTCATCGAAAAGAAATTGATGAATCTAAGCGGGATCATTAAAATCAAGAAGTATCCCGTTATTAATATTTATGAGATGTGATTGAATCTTCAAGTCAGGTACACTTTCTTATCCCTCATTCATTCCGGGATTTACTATGAAAGCGGATGTGCCGGTTGCGTTTCATGGTCCATAAAATATGTAATCAATTATAGTGAGGGAGACCAATGTCAAACATAAATCCCGATAAAAGTCAGGTTATTCTCGAATTCAAAATCGATCTCATCAATAAAAGACATCAAAGCGGGTCTCTGATCCCTCTACTGCAGACCGCGCAGGATTCATACGGCTACATCCCAGAAAAGATTATCTACTACATAAGCGAACTTGTTAATATTCCGGCGGCTGATATATATGGAGTGATAACATTCTATTCGCAATTCAGATTGAAACCGCTCGGTAAAAACTTAATAAGAATCTGTGAAGGTACCGCGTGCCACGTAAACGGATCAAAGAGCGTTCTCTCGGCACTTCAGGATGAACTCGGAATCACGGTTGGCGAAACTACGGAGGACGGAATATTCAGCCTTCAGTCTGTAGCCTGTCTCGGATGCTGCTCATTAGCTCCGGTTATAATGATTAACGGGGCAACTCACGGAAATTTGAATCGTGATAAACTTAAAAAAGTGATACGGCGCTATAAATCTGAAGAACAGATGCAGGTTGCGATATGAAGAACATAAGGGTTGGACTTGGCACCTGCGGAATTTCTGCCGGCGGTGATCTTGTCTTTAACAAATTCAGAGATGAAATCAGCTTACGGAATCTTTCCGTCCGGCTTGACGAGACCGGCTGTATGGGAATGTGCTATGAAGAAGTTCTTGTGGAGATTATAGAAAATGAAAACAGATATCTCTACTCGAAGGTAACCGTAGATAAGGTCGGGAAAATTCTAAATGAACATATCATTAATGATCGTCCGATAACCGATTGGATTATCCAAAGTAATGGAATATGCAAAGAAGAATCA
>JBAYWA010000329.1:0-3017 GCA_041674325.1 Melioribacteraceae bacterium
ATTGTACCGGGCAGTTTTACCGTCAAGCGAATCGGCTTCCGCCACAACAGCGCAGTCGTCTATCCGGCTGATCTTTGCTACAAGGAAGGCGGAGTTGGATTTAGTCCTCCGGTATGCGTTTATAATTTCGCTGCCGCATCTCAATTCCGCGTAATATTTTTTATCGCCGCCGCATCTTACTTCCGCTCTCAGAAAATCCTGACCGTCTTTCCGGAAGATGCCCATCATTAAGGTATCAAGAACTACCGGACGGTTCAGAATATCACCGGAATTAATATTAAAAAGCCGGGCGTCAAATTTTTGGAGAAGCAGATTTGCGGAATATTGCTTTGCGGATTTCAGCCGTCCGGCTGTAGACTCGTCCCGGCCGGTACAGTGGGGCAGTGTAATGAGAGAAATTAAGATGTATGCCGGCAGCAGAGCATTAACGGCTATTTCAAATAATGATTTCACGGTATAATTTAAATCAGATTTTACCCTTCTTTTCAAACTCTTCTTTGCTTACTATTCTTTTTTCACAGATCCGGTATTCATGTATGTCAAAATACTTCTTCAGTCCGTTGGAATATTTTTCAATATTGGGGACCCGCACATAACCATCTTTTAATTCGCCTGTTTTACGGTTTTTGAATTTGATGTTTACTAAAAGATCTTCCGGCATGAATAAACCCTTGATTTTTTGACACGCAAAAATAGTTCTGAAAAATGGATTTTTCAAACAGGAAATAGTTTTAGTATCCGGAATTTTTTTTCAGGAGGAGTGATCGGTCGTAATGAGCCATTGACCGCCGATCTTTTTCCATATCAGAGTGAAATGTCCGCCGGCTTTTACTTTCCGGTCAAGATCCCACTTTCCGATCATAAAAACGCAGTTTTCAGCAAGCAGTTCAATCGAAATGACTTTAAAAGTCAGCGCGCCCATCGATTCTTTGTCCGGATAACCTTTTTTATATGCTTCGAATGTGGCGTTCCATCCGTAATTGATTCCGCTCTTCCCAATAAACCGGGTTGAATCGGATTTCCAATAGCCTTTCATATAACCGGCCAGATCCCCGTTGTTCCAGCAGACGCGCTGTTGCTCGAGCACATTCAGAATTGCGGCGCTCTCTTCGCCGGATAGAGTCTGCGATTTCATAAATGCAAACGGCACCAAAAAAATTAAGAGAAAATATTTTTTCATGACTATTCCGCTAACTTAAAACGGATTCTTAAGACACCGTTTTCAAAATTTGTAGAAGCTATTTTAAATGCGCCTATCTCTTTAGTCGAATTCACATGCCGGCCGCTGCAGAGGCAGACATCAAAGTCTCCTATTCTAATTACGCGGAGATTTTCGCCGGCGTCATCGGGCAGGCGTTCTAGATTAAAATATCTGCCCGCTTCCTCCCTGTTCATAAATTCCTCTTTTACTTCTATATCGGCATCGATTGCGGAATTCACGGTATCTTCTATAATTTTAATTTCATCCGGCGTCAGATCGCGGTCGAAGTGATAATCGCACTTCGATTTTTTCTTTTCGATATGCTGAGTAAACGATCTTCCCCGATTGAACATCTTAACCATCGTGCCGTTAAGAATGTGTTCGGCGCTGTGCATCTTCGGATGATAATCTTTCGTGTTCTCTTTGTATTCCATAATTTAATTTTTAGTCCGGTGTGAAAAAAAATCTCCCGCTTCAGATGCGCGGGAGATTCGAATTAAAAAACAGTTTAATCTTTGGCGGTATCCAATTCTCTTCCAAGCAGATATTTAAACCAGAACTGGACTCTCTCGCGTGTAGCGTGCGGCATACCAACTCCGTGTCTGAAGTTCGGATAGAGCATCAATTCAAAATCCTTATTCTGTTTCTGCATCTGCGTAATAAGCTGTATCGTATTCTGCATATGAACGTTATCATCCATTGTTCCGTGGGTTATCAGCATTTTTCCTTTATACTTATCAATATAACTCATAACCGATCCCGCTTTATAACCGTCGGGATTTTCCGCCGGAGTATCCATATACCGTTCCGTATAAACATTATCGTACAGTTTCCAGTCCATCACTCCGTATTCTGCAATGCCGTGCGTAAAATAATCGGCGCCCTGCGTAAGCGCGAGCGCGGCAACATATCCGCCGTAGCTTCCGCCCGTAATTCCGATCTTTGTTGAATCGATGAAAGATTTTGTCTTAAGCCACTTTACCGCGGCGGCGTAATCGTTCATCTCCCACTTGCCGAGATTCCGGTGCATCAGGGCAACGCCCTTCTTGCCGAAATGTCCCGATCCCCGGTGATCTACCGAAATAGATATAATCCCCTGCTGGGCAAGATAGCTCTGAGACAGTCCCATAGGAAATGAATTTCTGACAGATCCGGAATTAGGTCCACCGTATTCATTGAAAATTACCGCATACTTTTTATTCGGATCAAAATCGGCCGGGAGGGCCCAGACAGCCGGCAGATCGTATCCGTCTCCCGAAGGAATTGTAAACATTTCAACTTTGGCGAGATCGTAATCGTCGTACTGAGTGTTTTTGGATTCGCTTATAACTCTTACAAGCTTTCCGTTCATTCTGTAAAGTTCCGTCCTCGCCGGAGTGGTGATGCTGCTGTAGCTGTCCAGATAATATTTGGAATTCGGAGATGCCGAACCGGTGTGTGTTCCCGGAACCGTGGTTAATTGTTTAAATCCTTTTCCGTCCAACCCCACAACGCAGAAATATCTGTCCGTGCTCTTCTTAAGCGGAGTTGAGAAGTAAACCTTTTTATTCGATTCATCCACAGTAAAACTGTTAACCTGCCAGTCCCCCTGCGTCAGTCTTCTTATCAATTTTCCCTTTAAATCGTAATAGTAGAGATGGTCCCATCCGTCAACATTGGAGCGAAGCAGGAACCCGCTTCCATTCTCTAAGAAATAGAGATCTTCAAACCATTCCACCCACTCTTTCTGTTTTTCATTATAGAGTTCCGTTTTCTTTCCGGAATTTGTATCTATCCAGTAGATAATAATATTATCCTGCCCGCGGTTTATCCATTG
>JBAYWA010000330.1:0-3010 GCA_041674325.1 Melioribacteraceae bacterium
TAAGATCCGTCAATAATGTAGAGCTTGTTTTCGATCTCCGCGCATAACTCGCTCTTCATCATATTTTTAATCTTTTTGATATCGGCTCCGCTCAGTTTGCCCGGAGTGTTATTCTGAGGATAAGCGGATGAGAAAAGAGCTGACAGGAAAAATATCAGGATCAGATTGAACCGTTTAATTTTCATTTTGCCCCTCCCTCATTTTGATTGCAATACGGTTACCATTACAGAAAATATCATCTCATAATTGATTTTATCCGCGCCTTTCATCAGGAGTCTCTGTTCTTTTAACAAAAAAAAATTATTTTGTTCCAAAAGTCCCCTTATATAAGCCGGTGAATGTCTGCGGATATCAATACCCCATCCGGTCGGAAGCGTTATATATTCTTTAACGGAGGAATCGGGTGAGAAAGTGAACGCGAATATTCCCCCATTTTTCATCACGCGCTCTGCTTCCGAAAAAGCATTCTTCAGATCGCCGAGAAAATGAAACAGACCGGAGCTTATTATATGATTGAAAGTATTTTCGGCAAATGGAAATTTTTTATCCGGAAGCTCGTGCAAAAATAATTCTTCCGCGAACGATCTGGCTCTGCAGATCCCCAGCATCTCCTCCGAATTATCCAGTCCGCATATCTTCAATCCGGCTTTGTGAAATGGGATAGAGGCAAGTCCCGTCCCGATCCCAAGATCCAGCAGTTTCTCTCCCGGTTTCACAAATTCATAACACATTCCAAATATCACATCGTGAGAATAGCTGCCATATTCTTTTACCGCGGCATCATATTGACTTGCCGCTGCATCATAATCGTAACCGCTCATTTAATTATCTCCATATTCCTGTTCCTCGGCACAACCGGCTTATTAAACAAAAAGATTACTTCTGTTAAAACCGCCGGATCAGATAATTTTAATCGGTTTTCTTCTCCTCAAGCGGTTTGTGCGTCTTGAGCCACTCTTCCCCTTCTTTTGTCAAAAAGAAATCCATCCACTGATAGTACATCCGTTTCCCCTTTTCTACAGTTACCCAATGATTTGAGCCGATAGGTATGTGTAGAAGAGAAAATTGCGGAAAGTGAACGGTTTTATCATCCGCATGGACAATCACATCATTCCCTGAAAGTCCTAAAAACAACTGATCAAGCATCGGATGCCTGTGCGCGCCAACCGCGTCCGGTCCAATAGTCTCTACCGTTCCCATAGCCGCGCGGGGAATAAAGTCTTTAGGCAGGACAGTCCGGCTTACTGTATTCGGACTCTTAATTTTTTCGGTATATGCTTTGCACTCATTAAAAGTTGTAAAATAAACAGCTTGACGGTTCCCGGCAGGAAAGGATTTTATATCTGTCAGATCCTGATTTGAAAGTTTTTTTGTGATTTTAAGATAATGGACCGTATCCCCCTTAGCCGCAAGAACGGTGACCCGCTTGAGCGACGGGGCAAAAGCAATAGATTCCGGCTCTATGGAATAATCTTTTTTACCCGCTCTTAGTGTACCGCGTCCTTTGATGAAGATGAAGATGATATCATTCATTTTTGAAATTGATTCGGAACGGGAAAACGGTCCGGAAAGTATCACATGCTCAACATCTGTATCTCTAATCTCTCCCGTGAGCAATGCTTCAGTAAAGATCCGGCTGTCCGGTGCTAATCGCATCTTCAAATTTTGCACGCGAATATCAGAAATCTTCGAAGTATCCTGCTCACCTGCAGCAGCCCGACAGTTTAGCAATACTAATAAAATCATAATTGCAAAGAGACGTAAAGTAAATTTCATTGATTCACCTCTATACCGATAGTTTTTTCTGAATAAATCATCATTAAACAACTCGTCAGTTTTAATCACCGTCTGTAATAGTAATTACTATCTTTCCCCTGGCGTGCCCCTGTCCCAGATAGCGGAGCGCGTCGGCTGTTTCCGTTAACGGATACCGGCGGTCAATCACCGGGAAAATTTTGCCCGCTTCAATAAATTCTTTAAGTTCAATCAGATCTTTCCGGCTCCGCTTTGCCCTTACTCCGCTCATCTGTCTTCCCCCTTTTTCAGAAATTAACGGACTTAAAAGCATCGACTGAAAAATTTGTTTCATACTCCCTCCCGCCATTATGTAGATACCTTTAGGAGTTAATGCCCGCTTATAATCTGAGAGGGAATGAAATCCGTTAGCTGCAAAGATAACATCATATTGTTTTCCCGTTTGTGTAAAATCTGTTTTGGTATAATCGATTGAATGATCCGCCCCTATAGATAGCGCCTGATCCAGATTTTTTGTACTGCAGACCGCTGTTACTTCCGCGCCGTACATTTTAGCTATCTGCACTGCGTACGTTCCCACTCCCCCGGAGGCGCCGTTAATAAGAACCTTTTGCCCCGGCTGAACATTTCCGATATCCCTTAGTCCCTGCAGTGCCGTAATACCTGCCATAGGCACGGCTGCCGCTTCTTCGAATGTGAGATTGGAGGGTTTCAATGATATGGCATCTTCTGTGACCGCTGTATACTCGGCAAAGCTGCCGTACACCATTCCATAAACATCATCACCGGGTTTAAATTGAGTTATATTTTTCCCGACAGATTCAATCCTCCCCGAAGCGTCGGCTCCGAGTCTTGTTTTTTTTGGTTTGAATAGTCCCCCGCCCATAAAACGGATTAAAAATATGTCGGCTGTAAGAAAATGCCAGTCATATTGATTTACCGAGGCGGCATGAATTTTTACGATTACTTCATTCTCTTTGGCAACCGGTTTTTCCAGCTCAACCAGCTGAAGAAGATCCGGCGATCCGTATTTTTTATGTATGACCGCTCTCATAATTTCCTTTTAAATAATTTATAAGTCAGTTTCCGCCTTATTACTTTTCGTCGTTTGCGGAAATAGTTCCCGGCGGATTAAGTATCATTTAATAGATGACTGACACAATTAACGCGTCCAGCTTACCGGATTTCACTCGCTCTTTACGCTATTTTCTATTCCGAACAGATCGTAAGGTTTTTGACTGAAATTATCTTTGAA
>JBAYWA010000331.1:0-3007 GCA_041674325.1 Melioribacteraceae bacterium
CGCGAGTCCTACTGCGGCTTCAGCCGCGGCGACCGTCATCACGAAGAATACAAAAACCTGTCCTATAGGATTACCCAGATACGATGAAAAAGTAACAAGTGTAAGATTAGCTGAATTAAGCATCAGTTCGATGCACATAAAAACGACTATCGCATTTCTGCGTATGAGCACACCCGCTGTTCCGACTGAAAACATAAAAGCGCTCAGAATCAGATAATATTCCATTGGAATTGATGACATATACTTTACTCGAATTTTTTCTTAGCTAATACTAATGCGCCTATTGTGGTTGCCAGCAGCAGGAATCCGGCAACTTCAAAAGGAATGAAATAATTTGTATAGAGCTGTTCCCCAATCGTCTGGATAGTACCCGCTTTAACACTGGCGGCTTCATCAGAAGTGAGTGTTCTCGTGGGATTCCCGAAAAATATGAGGTAAGCTATCTGAATGAATACAAAAGCAGAGATCAGAATTGCAAATAATTTAATTGCTCTGCGGTCTACGAATAATTTGTGTTCGGTTTCAGTATTCAGCAGCATAAGAACGAAGAGGAACAAAACCATTATAGCGCCGGCGTAAACAATAACCTGCACGACCGCAATAAATTGCGCGTTTAAAAGAAGATATAATCCAGCCAGGGCGAAAAAATTAAGCACTAAAAATACCGCCGCAATCACCGCATTGGGCCGAGTAATCATTATAACAGATGAAATTGCTGCCACTGAGGCGAGGACGATAAAAAGAATTATTTCAAGATTCATCTATGGAGTATTCCTATAAATCATTCTTGGAAACGGAATCGCTTCCCGTAAATGTTCAAGCCCGCAGATCCAGCTGACGGTTCTTTCCAGTCCAAGCCCGAATCCCGCATGGGGCACCGAGCCGAATCTTCTAAGATCAAGATACCATTCAAAGAAGGATTGAGGAAGTTTATGCTCCTGAATTCTTTCAAGCAGAAAATCAAGATTATCCTCACGCTGACTTCCGCCTATAATTTCTCCGTAACCTTCCGGCGCTATTACATCAACGGCAAGCGCGACTTTAGGATTTTCGGGATCGCGCTTCATATAGAATGCCTTTACTTCAGAAGGATAACGATGGATCATAACCGGACGGTCAAATTCCTCACCGATCAGAGTTTCGTCCGTACCGCCCAAATCATTTCCCCATTGAAAATCAACACCCTTCTTTTTAAGAATCTCAACGGCATCCGTGTACGAAATCCTCGGGAAAGGTCTCTTAACGCACTCGAGTTTTGTTACATCCCGTTCGAGTTCTTTTAATTCTTCCTGCTTATCCGTAAGAACACACTGAACAATATATTCTAAAAATTCTTCCGCCAGATCCATATCATCATCCAGATCATAGAAAGCCATTTCGGGCTCAACCATCCAGAATTCAGTTAAATGCCTGCGTGTTTTCGATTTTTCAGCGCGGAAAGTGGGGCCGAATGAATAAACTTTTCCCAATGCCATAGCGCCGCTCTCTTCGTAGAGCTGACCGGATTGAGTAAGATATGCCTTCCCAAGATCAAAATACTCCATTTCAAAAAGAGTTGACGTACCTTCGCATGCATTTGGTGTAATGATGGGAGGGTCGAACAGGACAAATCCGCGTGAATCAAAAAAATCTCTTATTGCTTTTACAACTCTTGCCCGGATTTTAAGAATTGCCACCTGCCTTTTGGAACGAACCCAGAGATGCCTGTTATCTATTAAAAATTCAATTCCGTGCTCTTTCGGAGTGATCGGATATTCGTGCGCTACAGAGATAATTTTGACATCGGTTGCATCAAGCTCGTAACCGCCGACAGATCTGGGTTCCGCTTTTACTTTCCCGGTTACTTCAAATGAGGATTCCTGGGTTAATTTATCTGCATTTTCAAAAATTTCCTCCGAAACATTCCCCTTAAACACAACGCACTGAACATAACCGCTACCGTCACGCATAATCAAAAACTTGATTTTGCCGCTGGATCTCTTATTATACAGCCACCCTTTGAGGGTAACCTCATCTCCTACATGCAGGCCCAGATCTCTTATATAAACAGTTGGTTTCATAATATTATATTTTTTTTCAAAAATTAGATTATTAAATATAATTAACGCTCTGTTACAAAAGCAAAAATTCTCTTTTAATTCATTTTGCGTAGATGCTTCCTGTCAAAAAACAGAAAATATCTTTATATTGAAATCAGAAAGAATGGGCGGCGGTTCAATCCGGGCGGTTAAAAAAATCTTCAGTAATTCCTCAATTTATTAACTTTTCCTCCGATAATATGATAACCGTACTTGGCTTATATCATTCACGAGGATAGATGCCGCCAGGTTTTAATACCATACAGGAATCGATCTGATTTTTTTCAATTCCTCGGGAGCGATCCGAATGATAACGCGGTTTATCATCAGGGATCAGAGTGAATTTGAGGGCTGAATAATTTTCTTGAGATAAGAAAGATATCATTCTCCCCTGCGAGCGGAAAGCATTTGGAATCAGGTACATAGTTAGAGACAATGAAATAGGGTGTTTTAAAGAGGGATAACAGAGAGAATGGCAGAGAATAAAATACTGGTGGTGGAAGATGAGATGATAATCTCTATGGAGCTGTCCCACCGACTGAGACGAAGCGGCTTTGATGTTGTAGCAACTGCTGCCAGCGGAGAGGATGCCATAAAAAAGGCTTTGGAGCTTTCCCCAGATCTAATACTAATGGATATACATATAGCCGGAGAGATAGATGGTATTCAGACGGCCGAGCTAATCCATTCGAAAGAGGACATTCCAATTATTTACCTTACCGCATTTTCAGATGAAAAGACACTCGATAGGGCAAAACTTACCGAACCGTACGGATTTCTAATCAAACCGTTCGAGCAGAGAGAACTTGAAACTACAATTGAAGTCGCTCTTTATAAAAGATCCGTCGAATTGAAACAGAAAGAAAATGAATATTGGCTTGAAGCTACTTTAAAAAATATAAATGACGGAATTATAACAACCGATAATA
>JBAYWA010000332.1:0-3003 GCA_041674325.1 Melioribacteraceae bacterium
GTCTTCGGTGTGATTTTAGCTTCAATCTGTTTGGGATCGATATTAAATGTAACCGGATCGCAATCGACGAATACCGGAGTCGCGTTCAGGCGCGCTACTACACCCGCGGTGGCAAAGAAGGAGTATGTCGGCACTATCACTTCATCGCCCGGTTTAATATCGAGCGCCATCAACGCGAGCAGAAGCGCGTCTGTTCCCGAAGAAACTCCTACGGCTTTTTTACAATTAAGATAAGCGCAAATCTCTTCTTCCAGTTTTCCTATATCGGGACCCATAATAAAATATTGAGAATCAACAACACGCTGAACGGCTTCATCGATCTCTTTTTTTAACGATTGATACTGCGGTTTCAGATCTAACAAAGGGACTTTCATTCTATTTCACCTTTTTAATTAATTTGTATGTAGTAAAATAAATATAAATAGAAATTATTTTGAGGATAATTGTCTTTTAAACTTCGCCGTGGATAAGGCGATAAATCTCAACTGAATTTTTCCAGATTTCTAATTTTCTGAATCCGCGGTTAATGTTTTTATTCTTTTCAAGATATTCATTCTTCATATCAACCCCTCAAATAAAGGCAATCATTCAAACAATCATTCAATCAGCCAATCACTCCACCACCTCAGACACAACACCATTCTCTAATTTATATTTTTTGTTCGATTTGCCGCAGAAAGCATATCCCTCATTATCGAAGATTAATCTTTGTCCCGCTTCGCTGAACCACCCGGAAATTCTTGCCGGATTTCCAACCACAAGGGCATAATCGGGAACGTCTTTGGTTACCACCGCGCCCGCGCCTACAAATGCGAATCTGCCGATCGTATTGCCGCAGACTACAGTTGAGTTAGCGCCTAGCGACGCGCCCTCTTTAACGAGAGTTTTAATATAATATTGAGCTCCAACCTGAGGATACTTGCTTCTTGGATCAACAATATTTGTGAAGACCATCGACGGTCCGCAAAAAACATAATCTTCCAGAGTAACGCCTTCATAAACAGAGACGTTATTCTGTATCTTCACAAAATTTCCGATGACTACATTGCTGCCGATATTCACATTCTGACCCAGCACGCAATTCCTCCCTATCCGCGCGCCCGACTGGACATGTGAGAAATGCCAGATCTTGGTCCCTTCGTCAATTATCACATTATCGTCAATATAAGCCGATTCGTGTTTGAAATAGTTCATCTTTAATCTCGCAAATTTTTAGATACAGGTATATCTTTTATTAAACCAAAAAGGAAATTCTGTTTATCATTCAGTCAATCGGATACGCGCCCTCCCGAACAAATCCCGCATAAATTTAAGAACAAATTTAGCAAATAGTGTTTGAATAACTATGCGGATTTAGATTAAATTGCAAACCGTTTCCAACCAATGCGGAGTTAATGTGAGTATCTCTTCCGAAATTCAAAAAATCAAAACAGGTTTTCTTCCCTCATTCTGGGTAGCCAACGGGATGGAATTATTTGAACGGCTTGCCTACTACGGTCAGCAGATTGTCTTCATGATCTATATGCGCAATAAACTGGGATTCACAGAAACGGAAGCCGGACAGCTTTCCGGAATATTCGGAGGATTGATTTATCTGCTTCCGATACTCGGAGGAACTCTCGCGGATAAATGGGGATTCCGCCGCGCGTTCACTATAGCATTTTCAATTCTCGGACTCGGCTATTTCTTAATAGGTTCGGTTGGAATGACGGCCTTCTCGGGAATCTACGGAGATTTCTCCCACTACTGGCTCCTTATGGCATTTCTTGTCCTGACTGCTTTCGGCGGCTCATTCATTAAACCGTCGGTTCTTGGAACTGTGGCTATCACCTCTAAAGAGGAGGTTAAATCTCTCGGCTTCGCAATCTATTACTGGCTGGTAAACGCGGGTGCTATGATTGGCCCAACTATCGCTTATTTTGTACGCGATACAATGGGTAACGAATTTGTCTATGTTGTCTCCTCGGTCAGCTGCTTCGCGATGCTCATTGTCAATCTCATTTTGTACAAAGATGTAAAGGTAAAATCGAATGAAGTGGTCGAGTCGATGGGTAAAAAGATAGCCAACCTCTTCATCGTTCTCACGAATTTTAAATTTATGATTTTCCTTCTCATCTATTCACTCTACTGGGTGATCTTCTGGCAGGAATTTATAATTGTTCCCTACTATATAACGGATTATATAAGCCCGAACGCGCCTTACGAGATAATTCAATCGTGGGCCGGCGCCGGCGCCATTATTCTTCTGCAGATACCTCTAAACAGGTTGACTAAAAATCTCCCTACTTCTAAAGCAATCCTTATGGGATTCGGAATTTCAAGTTTGATCTGGATAATAATCGGCATATATCCGAGCATTCCGACTATAGCCGCCGGCATTGTGGCATTCGCCATAGGAGAAATGATTCAGGCGCCCAGATATTATGAATATATCTCCGATATTGCACCTGCGGGCCAGCAGGGCTTGTATCAGGGTTACGCATTTCTTCCGATCGCCATTGCGCGATTCGCGGGCGATCCTTTCGGCGGGTGGATATATCAGACTTCAAAAGCATCCGGCCATCCGGAGCATGTGTGGTACTCGATGATTGCTATCGGTCTGACCGCTACATTCTTCATGTACCTATATAATAGAATAGTAATGAAGGGTAAATAATATTCGGAAAATTTTCCTGAGAGCCTCCCCCTCTTTAACCCGGGAGGCTCATTAAATCCGGATAACGGATTTATTATTTCAGCCGCCATTAATTATCGGAGTGCTGTTTGAATAGCGTAAAAGAATATTATGATAAGATCGGGTGGAAAAAGGAGAAAGGTAAATATATTGACGCGCTTACCTTCTCTTCCGATAAAGGAGCCAGATACAAAAGAGCCGGAAACGAACGACTTAAAGAGATGATCGGTGAGCCGGATATTCTTCTTGATGTTGCCTGCGGCGCTATGCCGTTCAATTCGAACGCGAAAAAACAGATATGCATCGATTTCAGCATTACCGCCGTAAAA
>JBAYWA010000333.1:0-3003 GCA_041674325.1 Melioribacteraceae bacterium
ATAATTCATCGGAGATTCATTATTGCCTAAAAACAGAATCAATCCGCTTCCAATCTTCTTTTTAAGTTCTGTCCTGCGCTGTATGTAAGTCTTCGAGTTGAACATAATATTTATCCTTTTAATTATGGTTTTCATTCCGGCTAATTTATACGGCACGTTAATAATCGTATTCCGGCTTCGAGATTTATTCCGCGGATTATCCCGGCGGGATTCCGGTTTATCTCCCTTCTCTCATTCTGATATAGAAGGTTTTGCCCGCGCGTAAAAATAGATGTTATTAAATCCCGATTCAATTTAATTTTATGCTAAGAATAATCGTCCAAAGTGCTACTTTCGTATGACAAAAATTTAAATTCATGAAATCTCAAACTAAATCGCTTTTATATTCTCTTTCTGCCGTGTTGTGCTGGTCCACCGTTGCAACTGCATTTAAACTTACTCTTGAAGGGATGAAGTTTACACAGTTATTGTTTTACTCATCACTTACTAGTTCAATTGTGCTGATTATTCTGGCCGCCGCGAATTCCCCGCGTGAACTTGGACTGCTCTTTTCAAAATCTCATTTGAAGAGTAATTTAATACTGGGACTGCTAAATCCGTTCGTCTATTATATGATTCTGTTTAAAGCATATTCCTTATTGCCTGCGCAGGAAGCACAGCCTATCAATTTGATCTGGCCCCTCGTACTTTCGGTTTTCTCCGTCATTTTTCTGAAGCAGAAAATTTCTATCAGTACAATAATTGGATTGATGATTTCTTTTTTCGGAATTATTGTGGTATCAACCAGAGGAGAGATACTTACTCTCCGATTTCACAATCTCTTTGGTGTTCTGCTGGCGGTCAGCAGTTCGTTTATCTGGGCCGGATACTGGATTCTGAATCTGATAGATAAGAGAAGCGATTCTATTAAATTATTCGGCGCGTTTTTTTTCGGGACTATCTACTCGGGTATCTATCTGCTCTTCTTCGATTCGTTCGGTCCGTTCGAGTTTAAATATGTAATGGGCGCGGTATATATCGGTATTTTTGAGATGGGTATCACTTTTTTCCTGTGGCTGAAGGCTATATCGCTTAGTGAAAACAAGGCGAAAACATCCACCATAGTTTACCTTTTCCCGGTTATCTCTTTATTCTTCATTACTCTGGTGCTTGGCGAAAAACTGCTGATCTCTTCCATCGCGGGTCTTGCCCTTATACTCGGCGGAATATTATTTCAGAGATTAAGAGAGATAAAATCCGGCGTTTAACGGAGAACGAAAGTCTGTCCGATCTCATCAAGCGCTATTTCGATGTCGTAATTCTTTGCTGAACGGTTCATCCATTCAATGGCTTCATTGAAAGGTTCCCTGCTCTGATTGAAAGTTTTTGTGTGTATCGGAAAAAAATATTTTGCGTTGAGCTCACTTGCAATCTGAAGCGCCTGCTCGGGATTGCAGTGGTTCCTTATCCACGGATTATATGCGCCGATAGGCATTATAGCCACATCTATATTTTCATGTTTTAACGGAAGGAGTTTGTCGTGCAGCGACATATCGCCTCCGAATAAAACTTTTTTGTTTTTATACTCTATGAGATACGAATTGTAACTTCGTCCGTCTTTGAAATAACCTCTAGACCGGTCTTTCTCCCACGGAAAACGCCATCCGAAATGTTTGACCTCATTTGCCCTGAATCGGATATCCTGCAGAATTAATTCATCGTCCCAATCCATCACGCTTATTGACTTCCAGGGCAGTTCATCAATTACATCTTTTGTGAGATGGGCGGTTATAACGTCAATCTGATCCGGATATTTTAACGCGAAAGCCCTTAAAGTCGGAAAATCAGTATGATCCATATGAGCATGCGAGAGGAGTATGATATCCGGCCGGGGGAATTCATGAATCTCCAGAGCTGGCGGAGTCAGGCGCGCGGGACCAATGCTTCCTCCGAAGAAATACAAGCCGACACGTTCAAACAAAACCGGGTCGGTCAAAATCCATTTACCGTGAATATTTATCAGTGTTGTTGAATGCCCGATCCAGGAGATAGTCAAATTATTATTATCCCAGGTTGCCGGCTCAGGTTTATAATTAAGTTTTACAAGAGGAAATGCTTCCGAGTCGGATTTAAAAAACAGCGGGGAAAGAAGAGTCGCTCCTGCGGTTAAAACACTTTTTTTTATGAATTCTTTACGGTTCATGAATGTGTAAACAGATAAATGAGAAGAAAAATTCCCGGATGGCTTTTAATCAGAAGATCTTTACCCTATAACGACTTTATTCGAAAGTTCATTTGAATCGTCAGATTTGACCGGGAAATGTCCGCTTAAAATTTTACCCACCCTTTCAATTCCCCAGATCAATCCGTCCCCGAATTTTCCAATCTTGAATTTTGCCTGAATTTCGTCCCTGATTTCATCCCAGGTCTGTTGATCTACTTTCTGATCTATACCGCTGTCGGCGAGAATGTAAAATTGTTTCTCCGCTAGAAGAAGGAAAAGAAGTATTCCGGTTTTATCGCGTGTATTGTGCATGTTCAGTTTATGGAATTCCTTTTCGGCAAGCTGGCGGATATTTTTATTCCGTTCTAAAAGAAATTTTTTTTCTTTTACGGCAACCCGGATTTCACCCGAAGTGAATTTCTCAGTCTCACTTATTTTGTTCGAGATCCTGAGAAAATCGTCGTCGCTGAAAAACTGATAAATTAATTTTTCCATTCTTATCCCTGTTGTTGCAAAGATAATAGTTGATAAGATCAAAAGAAACTTTCCTCTTTTCAAATTTTACTATATTTACAGCGCAATTTTCAACTAAAATACGGACTGTTAAAATGTACAAAGTGGTTTTATTAAGACATGGGGAAAGCGAATGGAACAAATTAAATCTATTTACAGGATGGACCGATGTTGATCTCTCAGAGAAAGGTGTTAATGAAGCAATGCAGGCCGGAGCCCTTTTAAAAAACGAAGGATATGCTTTTGATATAGCTTTTACCTCCGTTCTTAAACGCGCTATTAGAACA
>JBAYWA010000334.1:0-3002 GCA_041674325.1 Melioribacteraceae bacterium
AAGATCCATGGGGAAATGAAAAAGCCGGGTTTTCAATCAACGGAAAGATCAACCGCAAGGATTGGGATTTAACATGGAATGCCGGGCTTGAAACCGGCGGGGTTCTTGTAAGTGACGAAGTAAAACTGAGCGCAGAAGTTCAATTTGTAAAACAGGTATAAGGAATTAATTTATGGCAAAAACAATTTTGCATAAAGCAGAGACACGCGGGCATGCGGATCACGGATGGTTAAACGCATATCACACTTTCAGTTTCGCAAACTATTATGATCCGGAGAGAATCAATTTCGGAGCATTAAGAGTATTGAATGATGATACTATAGATGCCGGCATGGGCTTTGGCACGCACCCGCATGATAATATGGAGATAATTTCAATTCCTCTCGAAGGAGATCTTGAACATAAAGACAGCATGGGCAATGCAGGTGTTATCAGGTTCGGCGATATACAGGTTATGAGCGCCGGCACAGGAATCAGGCACAGTGAATATAACGCGAATAAAGAGAGACGGACTAAACTTCTTCAGATCTGGATCTTTCCAAATAAAGAGAATGTCACTCCCAGATACGATCAGATGACATTGAATCTGGCTGATGGCCGCAACAAATTGCAGCAGATTGTTTCTCCAAACGCTGACGATGAGGGTGTCTGGATCCATCAGAACGCATGGCTCCCTCTTGGCAACTTCAACAAAGGAATCACCGCAGATTATAACATTAAGTCGGAAGGAAACGGTGTTTATGCATTCATCCTTAAAGGGGATGTTACTATCGATGGGCAGCAATTAAATACACGCGACGGTTTTGGAATATGGGATACGGATAGAATATCAATTAAAGCAGATAGCGATTCGGAATTATTACTTATTGAAGTTCCGATGCAGACACGAATTGAATAGCGCGCCGCAGCCGAATAGAAAACATCATGATATTTTCAGCATTGTTAAGATTCAGCCTCATTGCTGCTAAGTAAGAGCCCGATTGATTTCGGGCTTTTTCTTTTTCGCGATTCACGCCGGAGCACCTTACAGTTCCCGTCTTTTCATTGTTTTATAAAAATAATTTTGCCAGTTTTACGGTTAATTGTACCCGGTTTCAGATTTATCTGATTGCCGGGAATGACCAGGTATCGGGATATTCGTTTGCGGAAAAATTATTTCATTTTTTAAAAGTTTTTATTTCAGGATAATCAATGAGGAAAATATTTCTTGCCCATTTTTTTGCTCTGACATTGAATCTTTTTTGTCAGGTAACGCAGACCGAAGAGTTGATGACGCATTCCGGTAATCCGATTCTTCACGGAAAATACGCCGATCCAGAAGGTGTTATCCTTGGCGATGAATACTGGATATTTCCCACTTACTCTGATGTTTACGAAAAACAGGTTTTTCTTGATGCGTTCTCTTCAAAAGATTTGATCAGGTGGGAGAAGCACTCCCGAATAATCGACACATCTATAATAAAGTGGGCGCATAAAGCCATCTGGGCTCCCTCTATTATTGAGAAGGGGAATAAATATTTTCTTTTCTTCTCTGCTAACGACTTGCAGCGTCCGGGCGGGCCGTTGTGGAACGAAAAGGATAAATCAAGTCATACCGGCGGAATAGGGATTGCCGTTGCGGATTCGCCGGGAGGTCCTTATAAAGATTACCTTGGTAAACCTTTGGTTTCGGATTTCTTTAATGACGCACAGCCTATAGATCAATTTGTTTTTAAGGATAGCGGCGGTCAGTACTATCTGATTTACGGCGGTTGGAGGCATTGCAACATCGTTAAATTGAACGATGAATTTAATGGTTTTCTCCCCTTTGATGACGGCTCCCTTTTTAAAGAGATTACTCCTGAAAAATATGTTGAGGGGCCTTTCATGTTTTTCCGTGGCGGCAAATACTATTTTATGTGGTCGGAAGGAGGATGGGGTGGGCCGGATTACAGTGTTGCTTATGCGATATCGGATAATCCGCTGGGACCATTTAAAAGAATCGGTAAAATCTTGCAGCAGGATACCTCAATAGCAACCGGCGCGGGACATCATTCGATAATTAATGACCCGTACAAAGATAAATGGTACATGGTTTACCACCGCAGACCCGTAGGTGTAACTGAAAGAGATTTTCGCGTTGTCTGCATCGATCGAATCTACTTTGATGACGGCGGTTTTATTAAGCCGGTTAAAATGACAAAAGAGGGTGTGGAGAAAAACCTGCTGACTAAATAATCACCCTGTTTTCCCGGATGATCAGCTGACGCACAAAGCATCTCCTTCCCTCCCGAACCAAAAGAACATCCCGCCGGAAATTTTCTTCACATCAGTCGACAAGAACTCTCTATCAACTTAATCTATTTTCCTATCCGGTATTTTTTAATAGTATATGAAAAAAGGAGCCATGAAATTTTTCCGGCAACACTATTCGGACACAAATTATGATGTATTTTTCAACACCTCGGTGATTAAGATCCTTACACTTTTTGCCGGCTCTATTGTTTAACAATTCGCCACCAGTACCATAACTTCTCACTTCTCAACAACTTAGACTAGCATTTTGAAAATTCAAAATATTGGTATGTTAATTGCACTTTCTTAAACACAATTAAACGTTACAAGGAGAAGATCATGATAGTGTTTTTATTAGTACTCATTTTGGTTTTTATAGGCGTCGATCTGCTGGTCCGGTTTGTTATCGATCCTATGCTTGCGGCATCAAACAAGAAAAACAAAACCGCAAAATCTTACACCAGGGTTTACGATCCCTCTATCAATTTCGCTATTGAAACGATGTATGACGGAGGTAAACCTCATAATCCTGAGGAACCTGTTAATCCTGGCGGGGATACGAGTCTTTCAAAAGACACAAATGCAAATTCAAAACAATAAAATTAATGTAATGACTTATACAAAAGGATAATTTATGGTTGCTATTTTTGTTCTGACGGCTTTTATAGTTCTCCTCTTAGTTGACCTGGCTGTATTAAAAATCCAGGGGAAAACTCATCCTGCTTTTG
>JBAYWA010000335.1:0-3001 GCA_041674325.1 Melioribacteraceae bacterium
ATAAGACCGGCGATTATTTAGCCCAGACCTCGCCGTCAACAACCGGAGTAACGCAGATAAGCGGTTTTTCCGGCACGGAAAATTTCTCGAATATCTCTTCAAACAGTTTATACTGAAGGCCCTGGGCTTCTATCTTCGCAAATTTTTTATACGGCATATATTCGCCGTTTTTGTTTTGAGGAGCATCAAAATGAAATGAAGTTTTAAAATCCTCTTTAGCGTGTTCTTTCAAAAATCTAATCTTCTCTTCATCTGTTCCCTCTTTCTCATACGCTTTGCATTTAAAGGCAGAAACGAGATCTTTATCAATGATCAGATATATATTTAAAATTGTTTCGTTCATTTTCTCACCCGTTTAAATTAGTTTTATTTCTGAGCACAAAGATTGTTACGAATGTGGCGAGTACAAACGCCATCTTGCAAAGCAGACTCTCTACCGAATAAATAAAAGCCGGATAAAAGATAGCAAATATCATAGCCGGTATAAAAGTAAATATGTATCCGAAGAAGTAAAGACGCGTAAGCGCTTTCCGTTTGAGATCGGTTTCCGCACCCCATTTTTTATTGAGGATTATAATGGTCGCAATTACCGGCAGATAGTAGATGGCTGCGTAAAGTTCTCCCAGCGGATAATGATACGACGCGTAAAGCACAGTACATTTGGCTACTACGAATTGGTCAATTACAAACGGATAGTAGATTATGAAAAATAAAGCCGGAATGAAGATCAATTTATGATAGCTTTTAAGTTTTCCCGTAAAATTCAACGCCGCATATAATCCCAGTGGAGGAAGTAGCGAGATATCGAGAAATGCGAGGTAGATAAATATCTGCCGCTGCAGTCCGGCATAACAGATCAGGAATTCAATTAACTGATATCCGAAGAGAAGCCCTATCAGTCCGGTTAATAATCTGTTGACGGAATTCTTTTCCGCAAAGATCAATATATTTACGATATAGACCAGTTCTATGCACGCAATCAGAAGCGAAATTAGTCCGTCGAGTTTCATTTATTATTCCGTTAAGTTGATTCAATTTTCTTTGCGAATGCTATAATATATCCGTCGGGATCGGAGCAATAAGCCGCCTCGTCACCCCAGTCGCGTTGCTTTAGCCCACTCAATTCTTCCGCCCCGTTCCGCAATGCCCTTTCAAGATACTTCCGCGGATCGTCAACTTTTAAATAAATTTCTGCCCGCGGATTTTTATTGGGAGTCCCCGGATCACCGATTTTTTCACCGAGAAGTTTTTTAATGCCGGATACCGGCATCAATCCCAGAATTGTCCCGCCGTGTAATTCAAATTCCGTCATGCCGGGAACATCAAGCGACGGTTCGATTTCCAGAACATTTTTGTAAAAATCCGTACTTCTTTTCTGATCGTTTACATATAATATAATGTGAAGTTTTTTAATCATTGTTCTCTCTTTTCACCATAATTAAGCCAGTTATTATAAAGTTCCGGTCTCCGGTCCCTGAAGAATAATCTCTTTGCGTGAGATGTTCCACACTTTTCGTAATCAATATCGCAGATTAATATCTCTTCGGTTCCCATACCGGCGCGCGCAATTACTTCTCCGGCGGGATCACAGACAAACGATTCACCGGAAAAATTGAGGCACTCTTCCTGCCCGACCCTGTTGCAGAGCGCTGTGAAATAACCGTTCTGAAATGCCGCTACTCTCATCTCCGCCTCGTATAATCCCTCCGGCCATTCACCTGTTGCACCCGCCTGCGGAATAAAAACGATCTGTGCCCCTTTCAGAGCCAGCGCCCTCATATATTCGGGATAATGGCGGTCATAGCAGATTGCCACGCCAATTTTGCCATATTGTGTGTCGTATACCGGGGCTCCGTTATTTCCCGGAGTATAAACATCTTTTTCGTGGAAGCATTCGTAATCGGTTATGTGAATCATTCTCGTTGTACCCAGAATTTTTCCGTCGGCATCTATAACCGGCGATGAATCGTATGCTGCTTCGCCCTCCTGCTCATACAAATTCAGAATGATCACAACTTTTAATTCTTTAGCAAGGTCAGAAAATAATCCCGTCGTTGGTCCGGGAATTTTTTCTACAAGGTTCAGAGGTTTTTGATTTGAAGGCTTCTGCGGGAAAAATGGAATGAATGCAAGTTCGGAGAATGAGATAATCTTTGCGCCGAGTGCCGCCGCAGTCCTGACCGCCTCAATTCCTTTTTTGATATTTTCTTCTTTGTTAAGAGATGCTTTCTGTTGAATCAATCCTATCTTCATCTTTCGGCCGCAATTTTAAACTGATTATAACAGTTCTCCGGAATATGAGAACAAAGCCGGGGTTCCGCCGGTATGCCAGAATAAAATATTTTCGTCACCGGAAAATTCTTTATCCTCTATCATCTTAACCATAGCCCCGAATACTCTTCCCGTATAAACGGGATCCAGCAGAATTCCCTCCTTGGCAGCAAGAAGCTTAATGGCACTTCTCTCAAGATTCCCCACAACACCATAACCGTCCCCCATAAATTCACCGCGCAGAATGACATCATCCATGGTAAATCTTTTATTCAATTCAAGACCGGCTGCCAGCTCATTCGATAATTCCAGTACCTGCCGGTCATAAGGAATCACATCATCTTCAGATTTATCTATCCGTATCCCGGTCATTTTCGCGTCGAACTTGTATAATTCATTTCCGGCTAAAAGTCCGGAATGAGTTCCGCCCGAACTTGATGCGAATATAACCCGGTCAATTTTTATTTTTTTCTGATCGGACTGAGATTTTATCTCTTTAACCGCCTCAACAAAACCGAGTGCACCGGTGCTGTTCGATCCGCCGTACGGTATTATATATGGTTTTTTCCCTTCTCTCTGAAGTTCGGAATAAATCTCGGGAATTTTTTCCCCTTTCCGGAATTCACCGCACCAATGAATTTTTGCGTCAAATAATTTATCAAGCAGAAGATTTCCCGAATATGATTCCGGTTCTTCTCCGCCAAGCGCGAGATGACATTCCAGTCCGCAC
>JBAYWA010000336.1:0-3001 GCA_041674325.1 Melioribacteraceae bacterium
ATATTAATATCGGTGAAGCACTAAAAAAAGGTCAATTCAGAGAGGACCTTTTTTACCGCCTTAATGTAATTCCAATCGAGATACCGCCTCTTAGAGAACGACCGGAAGATATTATTCCGCTTGTAAAATATTTTCTTGGCAAATTCTCTCTCTTCTATAAAAAGCAGATTGTGGAGATAGAAGAAAATGCTCTTGAGGTTCTGTTAAATTATTCCTGGCCTGGTAATATCCGCGAACTTGAAAATGCAATTGAATTTGCTTTTGTCCGGACAACTAAGAAAAGTATTATTGAAACGGCAAAACTGCCTCTCAATATCACAGGGTCAGCTAATCTCCCCTACTTAAAATCCTTTCATGTATTTGCTCCCGATTCGAAGGAGCGGACAGATCTGTTAAATCTCCTTGAAAAAAATCAATGGAACCGCAGCAAAGTCGCCAAAGAAATGAATCTTGGGCGCACTACCTTGTGGCGTAAAATGAAAAAACTTGGATTGACCGACAATTAAAGCGTTCCACCGTTTCAGTCATTTGAAACACGTTCCATCACAAATAACTTCCCATTTCTTCAATTCTGAGGCAATTCTTTATTTCAGTCTTACCCCATGGAACATACTGTTCCAGACAAAAATTAAAAAGGGCATTTAGGTACGATTTTCAGACTGGCATCTAACTTGAGCTTGAAGTGAGGCAAGTTAATTGGTTCTACAAAATTCAAATCAGGACTGATGAGATGAAAAACAAATTTTTATTATCCGCACTTTATCTATTAATAGTTGCAATATTCATTAGCTGCGCAGACAAGAGCGTGGAGGATCCGGGCGATCCTGTACCGCCGGCGGCAAAGTCGGTTGCATCCTGCGAAGGATGCCATACGAATTACAATACTCTTAAAAGTAATTATACACCGGATCCCCCAGCTGAAGGCGACAGTCATGGCTGCGGCGGCGAAGCTCCCCATTTTGAACCATACGACAGAGTCTATCTGGGCGGAGATGGATACGCAACATTTAAAAATGATATTCACGGAAAAATGCCCTGCATATCGTGCCATAATGGAGTTGACGGGACCAGTGACAAAACAAAAGCACACTCGGGAGATTTTATAAGAAAACCATCTTCGCAGAGCGCTTCAAAATGTGCTACGTGCCATCCCGATATTTATCTCAAAACAAAAAACAGTCTGCATGAACAGGGATGGGGACAAAAATCCATGGTAGTACTCCGTTCCGGGCTGTCAAACATCCCTACAGGTTTCGATCAGTTATCTGCTGTGATGAAAAACGGTTATGATCAGAATTGCGGCAAATGTCATGCTTCATGCGGGGATTGCCACGTAAACAGACCATCAGCCGGAGGAGGAGGATTAGCAAATGGACATGCATTCACAAAAACACCCGACATGCGCAATGTATGCGTCACCTGCCATGTAAGCCGCGGCGGTCATGCATATTTCGGCCAGGCAATAGGAACTGTACCGGATGTCCATTTGACTAATAGACAATATTCATGTCTCAATTGCCACACTCAAAATGAAGTTCACGGAGATGGCAAAATATACGATCAAAGATATAAGATGGGACAGCTGCCTAAATGTGAGAACTGCCATACCGATCTCAATAAAAGCAACTCATACCATCAGGCGCATATAAGCACATTTTCGTGCAATACCTGCCATTCCCAGGATTATAATAACTGCGGAAGCTGTCATATAGGCGGGGAAGGCGCGCGAGTAGCATCATATCAGGGCTTCAAAATAGGTATGAATCCGATTCCGGATACAAAACCATTTAAATATGCTGTACTGAGACAGTCGCTGATGGCACCCGACAGCTGGGATAAATTCGGAGTAGCTACCTTATCGAAGTTTGACATAAGACCTACATATAAGTATGCGACTCCCCATAATATAATCCGATGGACAACACGCACACAAGTTGCCGCAGGCAAACAATGCTACGAAGCCTGTCACGTAATTAAGAACGGAGACGGCACATTCAGAAACAAGCAGCTCTATCTCTTTAAGAGCGATCTGCAGAGCTGGGAGATTCCGGCCACACAATCGATAACGGTGGACGGTAAACTTCCTTATAGCTGGGGAGTTCGATAAGAGCAGGTGATAATTCAAAATAAATAGAAACTGAATCAATCAACAACATCATACTAAAACTAAAGGAGTAAAAATGAAGATCCGCAATTTATTTTACCTGATGCTCATTCTCCCCCTTCTTTTCATCTATACGGGATGCAGTAAGAGCGAAGAAACAACAGTTGAACCAACTCCATCGATTAACGAGGCTGAAGTTCTTGCAACATATCTTGAAGCAAACGGAGATTATATAAATGTAGCCGCCCCAGCAATTATGACGGCACAGGATGTTCGGGACATGCAGCTGACAAATCCGACTAAAATTTATGTAATTGATATCCGTTCTGCAGCCGACTATTCAACAAAAGGGCACATTCCGGGAGCAATTAATGTTGCATTAAAAGATATAGTTACACACATTAAATCAATTAACTCAACCAGTTATGAAAAAATTGCGATCGCATGTTATTCCGGCCAAACAGCGGGATATGCTGTTTCAATGCTCAGACTTCTCGGCTACACAAATGTATTTTCAATGAAGTGGGGAATGACTGCGTGGAACACATCATGCGGTGATTCCTGGTCCGGTTCAATAGGAAACAACTATACAACACTCGAAACCGCCGCTCACGCAAAGGCAGCTGCCGGATCGCTTCCTGTTCTTAATACAGGCAAAACAACCGGCAAAGAGATTCTTGAAGCCAGAGTTACGGCGCTTCTTTCAACTGCAGATCCGTTCGGCGATGTAAAAATTGCCTGGGGAACAGTTACAGGCAATATGAGTAACTATTACATTGCTAATTATTGGCCTACAAGTCAATACAATATGGGTCATCTTCCAGGCGCAATTAACTATATACCTAAATCCGATTTGAAACTTGCGACCAGTCTCAAAACTCTTCCTACAAATAAAAC
>JBAYWA010000337.1:0-2992 GCA_041674325.1 Melioribacteraceae bacterium
AACAATAAACGCGGATAAGAACCTGAGTCTTTTGCAGATACTGGATTTGGCCTATTCATTTCCTTTCGGCGGAGGGAAAAAATTAATTCTCGTAAAAAATTTCGATAAATTTAATGAGAAAAAAGAATTATCCGCTTTTATAAAAAATCCACCGGATTTTACAATTCTGGTTATTACACAATCCGGAAAATTTTCAGATGCGTCCAAAGAACCGTATTCTCTTCTGATAGAACGGAAAGCCCTTTTCGAGGCGCGGATTGCTACCGGCGATGAACTGATTGACTGGCTGGTTAAAAAAGCAAAACAGGTCGGAATTAATTTTCAGCGGGATACTGCGCAGCTTCTGGTTGATATTGTAGGGGAAGAAAAAACACTGCTCGAGATGCAGCTTCAGAAATTTGTGAATTATCTCGACGATAAAGAGAGAGTTACAAGCGAGGATGTAATCAAGATCGCATCCCCTACAAAAGAATATTCTATTTTCAATCTTCAGGATGTAATGGGGAAGGGGAATAAAGCCAGATCAATAGAGATTGCATATAATCTGCTCGATTCCGGAATGGAGATCATTGCGATTATTAATATGCTTTCAAAATTTGTTTTGACCCTTTCTCAAATTATGGAGCTCTCAAAGTCGGGTTTAAATGATAATGAGGCTGCCAAGCAGGCGGGATTGAGCTGGGGCTATTATTTTAACTGTAAGAAAGCCGGTTATCTGCTGAACGATGAACGGCTTCTAAACGCTTCCCGGGCGCTATTGAATGCGGATATTGCGACTAAAACGACATCCGCCGACCCCAAAACCGTATTACTGATCCTTATCTCAGAGATGCTGGGACTCGAGGTCTCCTCGTCGATGTTGAACTGAGGGAAGTTGCATTTATTTTCTTATATGGCTAAAATTCAGCGCAAAAATTTGAAACATTTCTATTCAGACAGGGTATAATCGGAATTGAATAAGACGTTAACCGAATTAAAAGATGAAGAGCTTATCAAGGAGTTTCAGGATAGCAACACTATCGAAGCCTATGAAATTCTGGTTAAACGTTACAAAGATCCTTTAATGAACTTTGTTTACAGATTTGTTGGAGATAGAGACGCCTGTACCGATATAGTTCAGGAAACGATGATTAAATTCTATCTCAACAAGGATTCTTACAGATCTTTTGCAAAATTTTCCACCTGGATCTATACCATTGCCGGAAATCTTGCGAAAAATGAGCTAAAAAGAAGAAAACGCAGGACTATCTTTTCAATAAGCAATAATGATGACGAAAAAACTCCGCAGATTGAAGATAAAATGTTCCATTCGCCCGAAAAAATTGCCGACGGCGAAATCAGGAATGAGATTATTGAAAAAGCCCTCTTAAAAGTAAAGCCGGTTTACCGGGAAGTTGTCATTTTAAGAGATATACAGGATCTCTCTTATGAGGAAATTTCGGAAATAACAGGACTTGCCACGGGGACGGTCAAGTCGAGGATTAACAGAGGCAGGGCACAATTACAGAAACTCTTAAAACATATTTATAATGATTAGCCTATGAATAATAAAATCTACAATGAAGAAGAGCAAAAACAGACCGGAATGATCCGGGATCTCAAAAAGCTTCCCAAAATAAAAGCGCCTGAAAATTTTGAATTCAATCTGATGACGCGGATTAATAATAAAAATTTCGGAAACGCCGAACATGGAAGGGAAAAATTTAATTGGTTAAAATTCCTGGCTCCCTCGGCGGCTGTTGTTACTGCTGTTATTTTGTTCTTTATTTTTCTCCCCTCAAATGAACAGATTGATAATTCGTTTACCGGAGCGCAGAAAATGATCGACAGCCAGTCGATTACGGGTAATTCCAATGCCGCAGGAAACGAATTGATGTATAAACAGGGGAATATGCCGGATGCTGCGGCTTCTAAAAACTCCCAAATTGAGACACGCCCGAAGGCCGTTACCCCTCCTTTGAATAGTCTGAGATTACCTTTCGGATACTCAAGATCGGTCTCGCTTGATGATTATATTAGAGGCGGTAATAATTCGGGTGATATGCAGCGCGGAAATGTTGTTAATAGCGGTGATTCGGAAACCCCGTTTGACGGATTTTTCGTGGTTGAAAAGCCGGATCAGAATACACTCAAGAAAGAACGTGCCAGGATCGATTCATTGAAAAATGCTAAAAATGTAGCGGATTCTTTGAAAAAAATCCAAAAACTGCCCTAATTGCAATAGATTGGGTTTGTTTTTTAGCTCCTTCATAGCTAAATTTGTGCCCAAAATAATCAAGGAATTAGTTCTATAATGAAACCAGGAATTCATCCCAGTTATAAGAGATGTGAAGTTACTTGCGTCTGCGGAAATACATTTGTAACACGCTCCACTGTCAGCAGTATCAAAATTGAGCTCTGTTCAAACTGCCATCCTTTCTTTACAGGTAAACAAAAGCTTGTCGACTCAACAGGCCGTGTTGAAAGATTCAAAAAGAAATATGGTACAAAGGAAGCAAAGACCGCTTAATTTTTTTTTAGAAATTTATTGGGCTGTTTATACAGCCCTTTATCTTTTTAAATCCTCCCTCTTTTCAATCATTATTTTGTAAATTAACAAGCACCTAACTATTATTGTTTGATATGGAAGAAGAACTTACTAACGAATCATTCGGATTAAATCTCTATCATGGCGTCCGCGGCCATGCGGTTAAAATTCTGAACCGGATCGACAGGACAGACGCTTATCTGGATAAACTCCTCGATATAGAGATCAAAAATTCAAGCCTCTCCGGTGTGGATAAATCATTACTCTTCGAAATCGTTCACGGTGTAACACGATGGCTTGGAAGAATAGATTGGATTTTAAACGGCTTTTATAAAGGGCAGTTCTCAAAGTGCATTCCTAATGTAAAGAATGCGATGCGGGTGGCGTTATATCAAATTTTATTTTTAGACAAAGTACCGGATTATGCGGCGGTAAATGAAGCTGTCGATTTTGTGAAAAAGCTTC
>JBAYWA010000338.1:0-2992 GCA_041674325.1 Melioribacteraceae bacterium
ACGAATATATCTTTCTGAAAAAATCCGGGAGACGCGTCGATGAATCCGTAGTAAATCAGATAAAACTGATCGGTGATTTGCGGCGGAGAAAATTTGATCTTGCGATTAATCTCAAGTGGAAATCCGAAAGAGCCTCTCTCATTTCTTACATGTCGGGCGCAAAAGTCAGGGCCGGATACAAAGAGGAAAAATTCTTCAATGTTTTTACACATTACGTAGATCATCCGAAGGGCAGATACCACGAGATTTACAGGAATCTGGATATATTAAAAGCGATTGATCTGAAAATTACGCGGGTAAATCCGTTAATTCATATCTCAGAAGATGCTAAGAATTCGGCCGAGAATTTTTTTACGGCAAATAATTTAGAGAAAGATAATACCATATGTATCCATCCCGGCGCAAGTAAAGCCAGCCGGGCCTGGCTGCCGGAAAGATACGCAGAACTTGCGAAAAGAATGATAGACGATTACCGGGTGAAAGTCTTAATTACATACGGATCGAATGAATTAGAACTGGCTAAGTGGATTGTTGATGGAATTGGAGACGGCGCTTATCTATCTCCTGAAACACAATCAGTTTCGCATCTTGCCGCGATAATAGATCATTGCAGCTTATTCCTCTCTGTTTGTACCGGGCCTATGAATGTTGCCAATGCGGTCGGTACACCAATAATAGCTTTGCTCGGATCATCCGATCCGGTTGATTGGGCCCCCTTTGGTAAAATTCATACAACAATAAAATCCCCATTGAAACTGGCGGCTTATACGGATGAAGATGAAAGAGAGGCGCTGGATCAGATTTCCGTAGAGAGTGTCAGGATTGTTACAGAAAAAAGATGGAGAGAGATCAGAAATTTTTGATCTGGCTGGAAAAAATTACTTTCGAATGATGCCGGTGTATTCCGGAAACAAATAAATCTGCAGAAATAAAATATGCCGTTACTCGGAGAATTAGCCTCGTTATTAACCGCCTTCCTGTGGTCGGGCACTTCAATCGCTTTCTCGGAGGCGTCAATTAGAGTTGGTTCAATCTATGTCAATGTGACCAGAATGTTCATGGCATTGATCTACCTCTCAATTACTCTTCTGATAATGGGTGTTTCAATTAATCTTTCTTCCTATCAGATTCTCAATCTTGTGATCAGCGGATTCGCGGGACTGGTGATAGGTGATACATTTTTATTTAAGGCGTACCAAAGTATCGGGGCAAGATTGAGCATGCTTATAATGGCGCTTGTTCCTCCTATTTCCGCACTCATGGCTTTAATATTCTTAGGGGAAATGTTATCCATGATAGGAGTTATTGGAATAATCGTCACTGTTTCTGGTATTGCTCTGGTTGTCTTTAAAAGAGAAGAGAAACCAACATCAAAATACAAAATTGATAATGCCGGTATCTTTTACGCTTTTATCGGAGCCGCCGGGCAGGCTGTAGGATTAATATTTGCGAAAAACGCATTTAACGAGGGAGAAGTAAGTGGATTTGTGGCAAGTTTTGTGCGGATCGCTTCGGCCGTCATTATTATTTATCCCATTGCGGTACTTTCGAAGAGATATGTTAATCCCGCCGGAGTTTTTATGAAGGATAAATCCGCGCTTCTGTTTACGGCAATCGGTTCTGTGATAGGTCCATATCTCGGCATTACATTCAGTATGATAGCTATCTCACACGCGAAGATCGGAATCGCATCAACAATTATGGCCACTACACCTATTATTATGCTTCCAATGGTCCGCTATTATTACAAGGAAAAATTGTCGTGGATCTCTATTGCAGGGGCATGCATCGCGGTTATAGGTACAGCAATTCTGTTTTTATTCTAATGTTTTTTTTCGGTCGGGGTCAGTTTATAACTTAATGAGACGGATTATGTTTAAGCTTGATTGTGAAACTAGCGCCTGAATCCGATCCAATTATCAGCTCGCCGTTTATCTGTTCCGTCAAATTTTGCACAAGCTTTAATCCTAAAGATTCACTCTCCGTGATGCTGAAATCCTTTGGCAATCCCACACCGTTATCCGAAACGGTTAATATGATTTTACCGTCCGACTTCTTAGCCTCTATCCGGATTTCACGGACGGCCTCACCGCCGGTATTGTCATTTATAAATGCGTATTTGAAAGCATTCGTAAGCAATTCGTTTAATATTAAGCCCAGCGGAATGGCCGTATCTATTGTGAGGAAGATTTCGTCAAGATCAAATATGAATTTAAAATTTTTGTCCAGGTTTCTATAAGTCTGAAACACGTATGTAGAAAGGTTATGCAGGTACTCGCTGAAATTAATCTTGGATAATTCTTTCGACTGGTATAGCTTTTCGTGTACAAGTGCCATCGATTTTATTCTGCTCTGGCTGTCTCTGAATATATTGAGAGTCTCATCATCCGTGATATTAGAATACTGAAGGAATAGCAGACTCGAGATTATCTGCAGGTTATTTTTTACCCTATGATGAATCTCTTTAATGAGGACATCTTTTTCGGCTATGGATGACTGAAGCGATTTTTCTATTTTTTTTCTCTCGGAAATCTCCTGAAGAAGGACTTTATTAATATTTGCAAGTGCCGCCGTTCTCTCCTCAACACGGTTTTCCAGCTCCTCTTTCGCAGTACGGACCGCATCCGTCATCTTATTGAATGAAGCCGCCAGGCTCTGAAGCTCATCTCCCGTATCTACTATTGCCTTAGCCTCAAGATCACCTTCTGTAATCATTTTAGTCGTTTTATCCAAAATCCTTATAGGCTTGGTAAGTTTCTTAGCGAAGATGAAAGACATTAAAAATCCAAGTAATGAAATTATGATTGTTAATCCAATTGTATCGTTTCTTATTGTCTTCAGCCTCGTTATGTAATTGTCTAATGAAAGTCCGATATGTATCCATCCCCAGTCGATGCCCGAAAAAGATACCCTGAACGACTTATGAAATACCTCACGGCTGACCAGACTGCTGAAAATCATTTTCCCTTCTTTGTCGTTGCTGTCTGGAAGC
>JBAYWA010000339.1:0-2985 GCA_041674325.1 Melioribacteraceae bacterium
CCGAGTTTAGCTTTATCCCTGAGATTATAATAAAAATAAGGGGCCTGATCATCGTCCGTGATCAAATAATCCAGTTTCGGCTGATTTGATGCCGCATATCTCAACCGGGTAGGCGCAATATTCTTATTTGAGAAATAATACAGATAGGAATTTCTATTTATAGTCAGAAGGGCCGCTACCGGTTTAGACCTGGAAACCATTTCATCGAAACAAACCAGATCATAGCTTATTTCATCGGAAGGATTAATCGTAAGACTAAATAATGTTTTTTTGCCGACTATTTTTTTATTGAATATATATTTTTGCAATTCAATTTTTTCCGAGCTGCGAGAAATTGTATAGATATCTCGGTATATATCGGATGCAATCCATCCTCTTTCTGTGTCCGAGGCAACCGGATAGGCCGACGAACCGGTTTTACGAAAATCTCTGATCTCCAGTATCTGCAGATGCAGTTCCGATCCGGCTCTTACAAGAACCGATATTTTCTGCCAGTCTTTCAACCGGTCGCTTTCAATTTTGAGATCTTCAATTTTATTATCGGCGTAGAGAATTAGTTTAGTATAATTTCCATTATCAAGATTGATTCTGACAGCTTCAATCAGCCTCTCTCCTTTTGAGTAACAGTAATAAGTTTTAATCCGGGGATTGATATCATCAACCTTCACGCTGGAATGGGATTTCGAAAGCGGTACAGAAAAAAGGGTTCTGAGTAATTTTCTTCTTTCACTCAGGGCAACTTTTAACGAGCGGCTTTCATCATCAATAAAGCAGAAATCCCGGTATTTATCATTCATATAATCGAAAGTCTGAACTGCGGACTGACCTGTTCCTAGTGTAACCATAAAGGAGGAATCATTCATTCGTAAGGCGTTGATAAGGTATACTTTTCCCCCGGAACTTAAGAGTGCAATTTTTTTGCCTGTTCGGTCAATATAGGCCGTAAGATTTAAAAGTCCGTCTTTTTTCATATATAAAACCGGCTGGTAAAACGAGTCGGAATTTTTTGCGTATAGAAGATAGAGCCCGCCGCTTTGAATATTTAGATATGCTATATCGTTAAAACCATCTCCGTTAAAATCAAGTATTGCGAATTTGTCAGGCGCACTCGGCGTATCCAAAAAGATTTTTTTACTGAAAGATGAAACCGAATCGCCAAGCAGAATTTCAAATCGGTTATTATTAACAAAGATAAAATCGGTGAATCCATCGGAATTGAGATCCGCATTTTTGAATTCGCTCACATCGCCATTTAGACCTATTGAGCGTGATTCAATGAAATTACCGGCTCGGTCATTACTGAAAAAGATGAGGGAATTGGAAATCTGGTCAACCGCGCCAATATCCGCAAATGAATCATAATCCAGGTCAATGAAGCAGGACCAGGAAAATACTTTTCCCTCAAAAATTTTGGTCTCTTTCAGAGTCCGGTTTGTTTCCTTTATTATATATAATCCGTCAAGAGAATTCCCGCTTACGAGCCCTTCGGGTCTGCCGTCGCCATCAACATCCGCCGCATCAATTCCTGAAGGATAGCCATTGAATTTCAGTTTTCTGGCATAAATTAAAGAGCCATTTGAAGAAAAAGAGGCAAGAGAAACCTCCCTTCTGCTTCGCGATTCAACCAGATATCTCCTTCCGGCAGTTTCATTTCCGAAAGGATGAATATTTGTGATTGGGGAAAGGGAATATTTTGACGCAATTTTAACAAAATTCGATTTTGGATCTGAGTGAAGTGAAATATAACGGTTGTTATAGTTGTTGAAAATCAGTAAATCCCTGTAACCGTCGGCATTGTAATCGACTGATGTGATATTTGTAAAATCGGAATCAACAGAAAATTCCCGGTACCTGCAGAAACCATTTATAGGAATCTGAGCCGGCAGGTTCGAAAAAAAGAGGAGTGTAAAAATTATCGAAGCAAGGAATGACCGGTCAGCCGGCAAGACGATTTTTTCTTCTCTGTAACGCATCTTCAAATCTTCTTTTCTCATCATCTGATTCCGGAACAATTTCCAATGTATCAACCGGCTTTCCTTTTTCATCCACGCTTACAAAAGTTAAATAAGCGGTATTTGAATGAATACGCGTTCCTTCCTGATGCGATTCGGCAAAAACCTTTACACCCACTTCCATTGAAGTTTTAAATGCGCGATTAACCGACGCAATTAAAGTTACTACATTGCCAAGTTTGATGGGAAAATGGAAATCGATCCTGTCCACCGATGCGGTAACACAAACTCTTTGCGAATGTTTGGCGGAAGCGAGCGCGGCGCAAATATCTATCCAGTGCATTAATTGTCCGCCGAGCAAATTACCAAGCTGGTTGGTATGATGGGGCAGCACCAATTCCGTCATGGTTATTATCGATTCATTTACCTTTTTCTTTCTTCTCGGCTCGCTCATTTGCTTCCCGTCAGTTTCACTTCAAGTTCCTTCAATTCATTAATATTGGAATCATTGGGGTATCGGCTGATGAAGAGATTAAGATCGGAGAGCGCTTCATTCTTCATCCCTTTTTTTACCTCAATAAGTATCTTTTTATAAAGCGAAAGTGGTGCATATTTAGTGTCGTGATAAGTATCAGCAACCGCGGCGTATGATTTAATTGCGGCCCGCTCATATTCCATTTTTTCATATATGACTGCGCTCATATACTCTTTTTCAGCCAGTTTATCGTTCAGTGTTTTTATCTTACTCTCGGCTTCTTCAACCTTTGCGTTTGCAGGGAAAAAATCTATAAATGCCTGAAACTCCTCAATTGCCTTTTTAGTATATGCCTGGTCAAGCTGATACGGAGGTGATAACTGATAGTAAGATTCAGCAAGCATATACTGCGCTTCCGGGACAAAAGGACTTGCCGGAATATTACGAATCAGTTTACTGAATTCATAAGCGCCAAGCAGAAACTGTTCTCTTTTATAGTAAGTCATTCCCAGATAAAATTGCGCGTCATCATTAAACGCGCTGCCGGAATACTGGAGA
>JBAYWA010000340.1:0-2970 GCA_041674325.1 Melioribacteraceae bacterium
AGAAGTCAAAGCTGTTTATACCGAAAAGAAATAACATTTGTTGAATCATACGGAAAGGCCTGGAAATTCAGGCCTTTCTTTTTTTAAATCAGAATTTTGAGAATTGATTCTTTTAAAATCTTCTCCAGAGAACTCACCTAAAAGATGTAGTCCTTTTTTCATCCCTTCGCCCGATTGTATAGGGCAGTGCGTAATTATATCTTTTAACTGCAGGCGTTAATCAAATGCACTAACTGCCCGCAAAATAATTTCAACGGAGAATTTCTGTGAAAAACTTAAAATCTTTTAATTATCTGAGAACCGTTGCGCTGTTAATCATTCTATATTTTATCTCCGCAATGTTCCCTGGAAAAATACCGGCCCAGCAGTATGAAATTAATTTCCAGGTGTTTTATGATGAGTTAAGCCCTTACGGTGAATGGGTTGAAGATTACAATTACGGTTACATATGGATTCCCACAGCCGGTCCGGAATTCATCCCGTATTTGTCTAACGGTTATTGGGTCTTTACAAATTACGGCTGGATGTGGACCTCCGGTTACGACTGGGGCTGGGCCGCATTCCACTACGGACGCTGGGATTATAATGGTTCTTACGGATGGTTCTGGGTTCCGGATAACGACTGGGGACCGTCCTGGGTTACGTGGCGAAGGTCTGAAGGTTATTACGGCTGGGCTCCTATGCGACCGGGGGTTTCTATAAGTATAACTTTCAGCAGTTTTAACGATCTGCCAAGCGACCGGTGGATATTTGTAAGAGACAGAGACATTGAGAGACATGATATAAACCGGAATTATATTGACCGCCGGAACAATATGACAATCATTAATAATTCAACAGTGATTGACAAAATTCACTACGATAGCAAGAGGCGCTCTACATATGTTGCCGGACCCGGCAGAGATGATGTTCAAAAAGTTACCGGAAGAACAATAAATCCTTTTACTGTTTCCGAAAAAGCTAAACCCGGACAAAGTTTGACTGATAATCAAGTTCAGATTTACAGGCCGCGGGTTGAGAAAAATAAAAACGGATTTAAACCTGCTCCGGGCGAATTGACAAAATCCAGAGATGTCAAACGAATATCTGAGAGGGATTCCGAAAAGCAGCCGCAAATTAATGTTCAGAGGAACAACGGGGTAGAAAACGGAGTGCGGCAATCTCCGGAAAGACCGGGCAATAAGATTAATAATAGACCGGTATATAGGCCAAGGGAGTCAGCTCCGATGAAAAAAGAAATTAACAGAAATCAGCCGGAACAAATGCGTAACGCAAATCCGCCTGAAGAATCTATTAATAATAAATCAATCCCAGCCAGAAGATCAGATCCTCCGAAGAAAGAAATTACAAAAGTAAAACCGGCACAGTCCCAGAGAGTAATAATGCCGAAGAATAGTGACAATACTAATAAATCAACTAAAGTAGAGCCTGTCAGAAAGCCAAAAAACAAAAATAACAATGAACCACCTGAATCCAGGCGGAAAGATGAGAGGAAAGAAAAATAGAAAGTAATCGGAGATAACTATTTTTTGAGATAATAGATTTTGATTTTATAAAAATATTACCGCAGTCATTCACTGATGAAAAAAATAATTAATAATAAAAAAAAGGATAATTATCATGCTGTATACAATCGCTGTAATACTTATCGTATTGTGGGTACTCGGATTTCTGACGTCATATACAATGGGCGGAGTAATTCACATCCTCCTTGTCATTGCAATAATAATGATCCTGCTCAGAGTAATCAGCGGACGCCGGGTTCTCTGATATTTAATTGAAAGGTGAATTACTCATCGCAGAGAGATATTATCCGGGATTGAGTTTACAATTTGCATTTTCATGATAACAAGGATTGGTTAAAATGATATTTAAACAGCTCCATACTCTCCGGCTGCCTGATGCGCTTACGCTTCTAGGTCTGCTAAGCGTTTCTCTGTCGGTATACTTTTCTTTCACTGGTTTCTTGATCACGGCATACTTACTCATCCTTCTGCAATTTCTTCTCGATTATTTTGATGGGAAGTTAGCAAGAGCTATCGGCGGCGGCGTTCTTGGTGTTTACCTGGATAGTTTTACAGATTTTATGGCGGTAGCTTCTTCGGTTGTATTCGGCTGGTTCATAGGAATTGACGGCACGGTTATGCTTATTGCGGGATTCCTGAATGTCGGCGCCGCCTCAATAAGACTCGCTTATTTCACGGCATATAAGCAAAAAGGTTTTACCGGTATTCCGACTGTCCTTGCGGCATCGGGAGTTTCAACCATAGCGCTTCTCGCATATCTTTTTGCACGGGAACATATGAGCTGGTTTGTAATATTTTATTTTGCTTCGGCAATAGCTATGATTTCCGACCTAAAACTAAAAAAAATATAGATTTATAATTTTATGACAAAGCAAGACGGTTCCTTTCATGCAATAAACATAATAATCGGCGCGGCCGCTTTGGTAATAATCATCGCGGGCATTAATCTTGCGCAATCGGTTGTAATACTCTTTCTTGTCTCTGTATTTTTTGCACTTCTTGGAGCACCGGCGGTTCTTTGGCTGAAGGAAAAACGTGTTCCATCCGGATTTTCTGTTTTAATTGTCATGTCCGGAATGATAATCATTCTGCTTCTGATCGGAGCTCAGATCGGGACATCTGTCAGCGGCTTCTCAGACGAACTGCCATTATTGCAGGCGCGCATTCGAGAACAGGTCAAGGAACTTAGCGTGCTCTTGACAAGCAGAGGTTTTGTAGTTAAAGAAAGTATTTTCTTAGAATATATTAATCCGGAAGCAGTTATGAAACTTACAGCAGGATTGCTTTCGGGATTGAGTTCCCTCCTCTCAGATCTTGTATTGATACTTCTAACAGTAACTTTTATCCTGCTTGAAATATCAAGTTTTCCGGTAAAACTACGCGCTATACTCGGCGATCCCAAACAGGCATTTCCCAGGTTCACAAAGTTTGTAGTTGATATGAA
>JBAYWA010000341.1:0-2953 GCA_041674325.1 Melioribacteraceae bacterium
AGCAAGAATCTGTTAAATCTGTGTTATCCGCGTTCTATTAACGAATCTCATTTTTTTATTGCCACAACCCGACCTTTAATGGAGAATTGATTTTGCAGGAAAGTTAATAACGGTTTGGCCTCCTCCTCCAGGGCAAATCTTCCGACATTTACCACATTCAGAATTGTTCCGCCGACTTCTTTAGTCGTTATCTCAGTATAGTAATTCTCTTTTTTCAGCTGTTCGTTCAGCTTCTTTGCATTATCCGCATTCAGGAATGCACCGGCCTGAATTGTAAAATTGTAACTGCCGCTTTCCGTTCTGTCCGGCTCTTTCAAAGGATTAGTGACCGAATCTGATTTTACCTCTGCCTGAACCGCGAGCTCCTCCGAATCCGGGATTTTCCGGTCGGCTGTGCTGATATAGGGAGATTCGGGATAGTCTTTCTTTAACCGCTCAAGATATGTCTCTGCCTTTTTATAGTATCCCAGGGAATAGTAATACGAAAAGATCCTGTAGAGAGATGCGTCTGCATATCTGCTCTCAGGGTGTTTCTCCAGGATCGTAGAGTATTTTCTTAATGCTTCATCGCCGTCCTGGGTCAGCAGAGCATCGAGATAAATTACTGAAGGATCATTAATCTTTCCGGCTCTAAGTTCCTGTAATATCTTCAGTGCGTTTTTGCTGTTACCTTTTTCTATCTGCTGAATCGCGCCGGAGATATCCGTCTCCTGAGGAAAAATAGATGAAGAAACAAACAATAGTGATAAAAATATTTTTCGCATATTGATAGAACGCAGATTTTTATGATGGTTATGATTAGTTATGATTTTTATAATCGTTTGTAAGAACTTTTCTTTTAAATTGTGGAGTTTTTCCAAAATTTAACAACAATCCTACTTCCAGATCAGTAACCTTTAAATAATTTATTAATTGGCATTCGTGTTCTTCGCAAAGACATTCTGCGGCTTTTAATTCAACAATTATTAAATCATTAACTAATATGTCTGCGAAATACTCTCCGAAATTTTTAAAATCATAAAAAACTTTGATCGGAAATTGATTTTTACATTCTAATGAAAATTCCGATCTTAATTGATCATAAGCAATCATGATGATCGGCGTTCCATTTCATTGCTTATAACTTCTCCAAAGAGAGTCCCGGAAGTTGAGCCGGTAATTCTTGTTCTCACATAATCGCCCGGTTTAATCCCGCCTTCTCTAGGGAATATAACAATCTTATTAGTATCAGTTCTTCCCGCGAGGAATTCCTCCGATTTTTTACTGGTCCCTTCAACGAGTATAATCTCCTCCGTACCTATCTGTGACTGATTTATCTCGTAAGAGATCTGATGCTGAAGGTCAATAATGTCATTGAGCCGTCCTGCTTTTATCTCTTCGGCAACATTGTCATTCATCTCGTAAGCTTTTGTCTTTTCACGGGGCGAATACTTAAACATGTATGCTCCGTCGTATCTGACTTTTCTCATCACGTCGAGAGTCATATTATGATCTTCCTCTGTCTCGGTAGGGAAACCGGAAATAATATCTGTCGAAAAGCTCACTCCGGGAATTATCTTTCGCGCCAGATCAATCAGGTTCAGATAATGTTCTACATTGTATGTTCTGTTCATCAGCTCAAGAATCCTATTTGAACCCGATTGTACAGGCAGGTGAATGTAGCTGCATATGTTGGAATGATCTGCAATGGTGTGAAGCAGTTTTTCGGAGAGGTCCTGCGGATGTGAAGTTGTGAACCGAACGCGCATGAGTGGATCTGCTTCTGCGGACGCCGCAAGAAGATCCGCAAAATCTTTCTCGTTATCAAGATAAGAATTGACATTCTGACCCAGAAGCGTAACCTCCCGGAAACCTCTCCCGGAAAGCTGTTTAATCTCGGCAATAATAGATTCCAGCGACCGGCTCCTCTCTCTTCCCCTGGTAAAAGGAACAACACAGTAAGTGCAGAATTTATCGCAGCCCCGCATAACCGAGATCCACGCGCTCAGTCCGTCCTCGCGATACGGTACAATGTCATCATAAGTTTCGGTGCGCGAAAGTTTTACTCCGATCCCTTTTTCACCGTTGAATGCGGAATCGATAAATTCCGGCAGTCTTCTGTATTCGTCGGGACCGACAACCAGATCGACTACTTTTTTCTCTTCGATCAGGTTTTTGCGCAAACGCTCCGCCATGCAGCCGAGAATTCCTATTACGGTGCCCGATCTTCTTCTTTTTATTCCCCGCAGATGTTCCAGCCTCGCGTAGATTTTCTGCTCGGCATTATCGCGTATGCTGCAGGTATTGAGAAGAATTACGTTGGCGTCGTCAATCTCCTTTGCGAGCTGATACCCCTGATTTTTAAGGATTCCCATCACCAGCTCGGTATCGGCAAAGTTCATTTGACAGCCGTAAGTTTCAATAAATATATTTTTTTTGCTCATTTTTCCTTGACTTCCTTATAGAACGCTAACCTGTGTGCTTTTCTTTTTTTCAAATAATCATTCTTCTTGCATCTCGCGTTTCACGTCTTACCTCTTTCGTCTCACGTCTACCGTCACATACACGTTGTTCAATGTTCAAAGTATAATGTTCGATGTTGTAAAAATGCTTTTAGTCCTTGGTTCTTCGTTCTTGGTTGTGCATATCACAATTCCAAAATCAAAAATCATAATTCCCAAACTCCACATCAGCCTTGACCTTTTTATAGAGTTAGGAAAAAGTACATTACAAGATTTATCAGCAGCAACGAGAATACTATATAAATTGCCGCAATCCATCTCCGTTTCCGCTTATTATATTCTTTGATATCATATTCATACATAAAATCATCTTTCAAATTAGTTCATCTGGATCGGGTAATTGGCGACTCTGGCAGAGACCGGAGTGAAAAATTAGGAAGAATGAGGATGATATACAATATTAATAGAACGCGGATCATCATGATCAGTTATGATTTTTCAGGATAATCAGC
>JBAYWA010000342.1:0-2952 GCA_041674325.1 Melioribacteraceae bacterium
CTGATATGAATCAGCCTTTGGGAAACTATATCGGAAACTGGCTGGAAGTATATGAATCGATAAAAATTCTTTCCGGCGAGGATGGAGGAGATCTAGGCGATCTCACTTTCAACCTCTCCGGCGCCATGATATTCCTCGGCGGCAAAGCCTCATCGGTAAAAGAAGGAGTGGAGATATCCAAACAGATCGTTTCAAACGGCAAAGCTTTTCAGAAATTTTTGGAGATAGTTAAACTTCAGGGCGGTAAAACCGATTTCATTAAAAATCCGGGTAAATTTCCGAAATCGAAATTCCGCGAGACTGTTTTTGCCGATAAGTCAGGTTATCTTCATTCGATGGATAATTTCCAGATAGGTATGGCTTCTCTGGAACTCGGAGCGGGAAGAATAACAATGTCAGATAAAATTGATCCGAAAGCAGGAATAATATTTTATCCTAAGATCGGCGACAAAATTAAAAAAGGTGATCTGATAGCGGAATTATTTACAGACAGAAAAGAGAAAATCGACGAGGTTAAGAGGAAATTAAACGAAGCCGTAAAATTATCCCCGGCTAAAACAGCTCCCGTCAAACTGATTAAAACTTCAATGTCCTTCTAAAAAAAATTATTAATTCACTCTCTTCAGGAAAGGGGCGCGCACGCGCCCTTTTCTCACCAGTTCCGTCGTCAGTTCTGTTTTCAATGCTTTTGCCTGATTTTTTTGATTTCGCCTAAACTTTTCCGGTAGAAGACCGATAATGATGCGGTGGAATCCAAATTGTGGGCTTTTAATGACCGGCATTCGAAATAGCATCTTTCCAAAAGAAAAAATGTTGAAATACTTCAATGTTCTCTTCTCCCTCAAGAAATGGCAGTTGCTTTTAGGAACCGTCGTAGCCGCTGAATTATTTACTTTCCTGATGAACAGTATTCAAAGTTTTATCTGGTGGAATTTCTGGTCGGCGGAACTGATCCTCATCGGCACAATTGACGCGCTTTTTATAGCAGGCTTTCTGGGTCCGCTTGTTATACTCCTCGCTGGTCAGACCGCTAAATATGCCGAATTCAAAAGGAGGGCCGAGGCTGAAGCAAGAGCGCAGGCAGAATTAAGCGAAGAAGAGAAGAAATTCAGATTGTATGTTGAAAACTCCGTCGATGCCGTTACGGTGGTGGATAAGAACGGTTATATCATTTATGAAAGTCCGTCAGTCAAAAAAATATTCGGATATGAGCCGGGCGATCTGGTTGGAAGAAGCGCCTTCGAATTCATTCATCCGGACGATATTAAACGCGCTCTTGATCTATTCACACGTGCAATTCGAAAACCTTATTCAGCCAATAAAATTGAATTGCGGTTTTTAAGAAAAAATGGTGAATGGGCAGATATACACGCCTCGGGGAAAAATATGATAACCGACCCCGTTATCAGAGGCGTAATTTTGAATGTAAGCGATATAACCGATAGAGTAGAGATAGAAAACCGGCTTAAAGAGACAATTGCGGAAAAAGATATGCTTATGAAAGAGATACATCATAGAGTAAAGAACAACTTTATGACTATCTCCGGTCTGCTCTATCTTCAATCCGAAATGGTAAATGACCCTAAAGTGACCGGTGTGTTTCTTGAGTGTCAGAATAGAATTAAATCAATGGCTCTGATTCACGAAAAGCTGTATCAATCGGAAAATCTATCGGAAGTTGATATTCACGGCTATCTGCAGAGACTAGTCAGTTTTATCCATTCGAGTTATATCAATAATTTAATCCGTGTAACCATTAATCTTGATGTGGACCAGGCAATCAGACTCGGGACCGAAAAAGCGATTTCGCTGGGATTAATAATGAATGAACTTCTTTCCAACATATTTAAATACGCTTTCCCATCGAGAGCAGACGGGAAAATAGTAATCAGCCTTGCCAGGAAAGAAAAAAAATATTGTCTGATTGTGCGGGATAACGGAATAGGTTTTCCGGATGAATATAACTTTGCAGCCGCAAATTCACTCGGATTGAAATTAGTAAAGATGATGTCTGATCAGATGCACGGGAATTTTTCTATCTCGAATAACGGCGGAACAGAATTCAAAATTGAATTTCCCGAGTAGCCGGCCGGTTGAAAATTATTCTGTATTCATTTCATTCATTTAATGTTTTTATGCCGGAGTCGCCAAAAACTACCACGCGCAATTCATATCCCTTTTAAACTTCTCACTTGAACTCATTCTCCTTATCTTAGAGCTAACTATTAAAAACAAGTCACTAAGGAGGAAAGATGTTATTTATTATAGCGTTGATATTATTAATATTATCCGTTCTCATTTACATTAATTCAAGAAAAAGCGGAAAATTTCAGGAGGCCAAATTTTCGCTGATTGGAGTTGCGGTGGGAATAATTCTGATTCTGGTTCAATTCTTTACGGTAGTTCCCGCGGGAACGGTTGGAGTAGTGGATTTTCTTGGCAGTGTGAGCAATACAACATTAAAGTCGGGAGTTAATTTTGTTAATCCCCTTGCGAACGTAGTTAAATTCAGCATCAAAACCAGAGAACTGAAAGAAGTGATGAATGTTCCTTCTAAAGAAGGTATGAGCGTCCAGCTGGAAATTAGTCTTCTTTACAGTCTTGATCCGGATAACGCATCTAAAATTTATAAATCGGTCGGCGAAAATTATGAGGAGATAATTATTATTCCTCAATTCCGTTCAGTCGTAAGGGGAGTAACATCAAAGTATGACGCTAAAGCACTCTACACCGCTTCACGTGAGCAGCTCGCTTCCGAGATGAAAATTGAATTGGAAAAACTGATCGGCCCTCGCGGAATTACAATAGAATCGGCGCCAATGAGACAGATTATTCTGCCATCGGGACTTACCGCTTCTATAGAGGAGAAACTTAAATCGGAGCAGGAAAGTCAGCGTATGCAGTTTGTTCTGAAGAAAGAGGAACAGGAAGCCGACCGCAAAAGAATTGAAG
>JBAYWA010000343.1:0-2949 GCA_041674325.1 Melioribacteraceae bacterium
ATATTATCCAAACCGTCCGCTTATATAATCCTCAGTTCTTTTATTGTCCGGTGATGTAAACATCTTTTTCGTTTCAGAGAATTCTATTAATTCCCCCATATAGAAAAAGGCTGTAAAATCACTTACTCTCGCAGCCTGCTGCATATTATGAGTAACTATTATTATAGTATAGTCTTTCTTCAGTTCAAAGATCAGGTCTTCAATCTTAGTTGTCGAGATAGGATCAAGAGCACTTGCCGGCTCGTCCATCAGTATAACTTCAGGGTCAACTGCTAAAGTCCTTGCGATGCAAAGCCTCTGCTGCTGACCGCCGGAAATATTTACGCCCGAATCGTCCAGATTTTCTTTTACTTCATCCCAGAGAGCCGCCTGCTTAAGACATTTTTCTACAATTGGAGTTATTTTTTTTGTATTTCTTATTCCATTCATCTTCAAACCGGCCGCCACATTATTAAAAATTGACATTGTCGGAAAAGGATTCGGCTTCTGAAAAACCATTCCAACCCTTTTTCTCAGCAGTACTGGATCAGTCCTATACAGATCTTCTCCGTCCAGCAGAATTTCCCCTTCAACCGATCCTCCAACAACTTCATGCATGCGGTTTAACGTTCTGATAAAGGTGGATTTTCCACATCCCGATGGACCGATGATCGCCACGACTTTATTCTTAGGTATTTCCATCGAAATATTCTTCAGCACTTGATTCTTGCCGTAATACGCATTTAATTTTTTTACAGATAATTTTATATCCATTATTATCAAGACACCTAATTAGTTTTATATTTTGAACGTGTTATTATTCTGAATAATAGACTTAAGAGAGAAATAAGAATAATTAGAACTAGCGCGGCTGTCCAGGCCTGCTGATTCCAATCTTCAAACGGAGATTTTGCATAATCATAAATATATACCGTTAATGAAGCCATAGGCTGACCTATATTGGTTGACCAGAAACGGTTTCCCAAAGCGGTGAAAAGAAGAGGAGCTGTTTCGCCAGCCGCTCTTGAAAGACCAAGTAGAACGCCTGTGGCAATTCCTTTCCAGGCCGATTTTAAAACAATATTTATAGTCGTTTTCCATTTGGGAATTCCGAGTGCAAGTCCTGCCTCTCGCAGCGAATGAGGGACAAGCCGGATCATCTCTTCCGTTGTTCTCGTAATTGTTGGTATCATGAGAATTCCAAGTGCTATTCCTCCGGCAAATGCCGAAAAGTGTTTCATCGGAATTACAAACATTGTGTAGGCAACAACTCCTACTACTATTGAAGGAATTCCACTCAAAACGTCAGTCAGGAATCTGACCACAAATCCAAATTTATTGTTTCCGAATTCAGAGAGATAAGTACCCGTCATTACTCCGACCGGAATTCCAATTGCTCCGCCGATACCAATAAGAATAAGAGTCCCCACAATTGCGTTAGCCATACCGCCTCCGCTCTCACCTACCGGCTTCGGCATATTAATAAAAAAATCAAAGTTCAAGTATGTCACACCTTTTGATATGGTGTAATAGAAGATAAAGAAGAGGGGAATTATAGCGGCTAAGGTCGCTGCAAAAGTCAGCGCCATCATCAAGAGGCTAAGAAACTTTCTTTTATAGTAAAAATATTTTGAATTCATCAAACTGTTTTCCATTTCCTGTCTATGCTATAAACCAAAATTCGAGCTAAGGCATTGATTACGATTGTAATTACAAACAACACAAAGGCCACTTCAATAAGCGCGCTCAGGTACATTTCTGATGTTGCTTCTGTGAACTCATTTGCAATTACACTTGCCATCGAATAAGAGGGATCAAACAAGGAGGGAGAAATCAATGCTCTGTTGCCAATTACCATTGTAACTGCCATCGTTTCACCAATCGCTCGCCCAAGGCCCAACATAGTTGCGCCGAGAATGCCGGATTTGGCATCTTTCAATACAATTACAGTTGATTGCCATTTTGTTGCGCCAAGAGCAAGAGCGGCCTCTCTCTGAGAATGAGGAATAGATTTTAAGATATCCCTGGAGATGGAGGAAACTATAGGTAGAACCATTATTGCTAATATCAGCACAGCAGCTAATAAACCAAATCCATATGGAGCGCCCCGGAAAAAAGGAAGAAATCCCAAATTCTCGGAAAGAAACGGTTCAACGTCGGTCCTAATCCATGGAACTAAAACAAAAATTCCCCATAATCCATAAATAACGCTTGGTATTCCAGCAAGCAATTCAACTAAAAATGAGAGAGGTTTTTCAAGCCACGATGGGGCAACTTCCGCCAAAAAGATTGCAACCCCAATGCTGAGCGGTAAAGCTAAAATAAGCGCTAAAAATGACGATACCAGAGTACCGTATATTATTGGCAGCGCGCCATAGATTTCCAATACAGGGTCCCAGGTTGAATTTATCAAAAAACTCAGACCGAATTTATCAATAGACAACATCGAACCATGATACATTTCGTATCCCATCAAAACCACGAGCAGAAAAACCGACACCGCAAAGAGCAATGTCAGTTTTTCAAATATCAGATCACCGATATTTTGGTGAACCAGTATTTTTTTTATCCAGGAAGTATTAAAGATTTTCAATATTTTATTCCGAATCTGCCTTAATACTTATTTTATCTTTTTGCCATTGGCGGTTACTGCGGATAGATTTTTCTCGCACATTTTCACAACGGCTTTTGGAAGCGGAGCATAGTAAAGCTCTGTTGCAAATGATTGCCCTTTACTCAGAGCCCATCTCAAAAATTTAACAAAAGCTCCGGCTTTAGCCTCGTCTTTCATATTCTTGTAAACTAGCAACCAAGTAAATCCGGAAATCGGATAAGAGTTTTTTCCTTCTGCATCTGTTATTGAAACCCTTAGATCCGCCGGCATTTTCGTTGCGGCACCGTCTGCTGCTGCACTAACAGATTCAAATGTGGCATCAACAAACTTCCCCGCTTTATTTTTCATTCCGGCAT
>JBAYWA010000344.1:0-2941 GCA_041674325.1 Melioribacteraceae bacterium
AAATTGAAAAAAGACCAGTTCTACCGGAATCAGGGCGAGCATAAAAAGGAGAAATGATTTATCCTTTAAGATAGTATCTGAAGCGCCGTCCCGGAGCGGTTTATCAACTTCCGAATCCTCCGCCAATTTCTTGTTCCGTGGTTCTATATGAACCATCATTAAAAATATTCCCGCGATTATTGATGTAAGCCCGTTCACATAAAATAGTAGAGAGCAATTCAGCGCCGAAAGAAATCCTCCCGCAACCGGACCGATACTCATTCCCAAATTTATGGCCAGCCGGTTTAAGGCAAATGCGGTTTTACGCTGCTCGGTCTCTGTTTCATCTGAAATCAGTGAAAGGTTAGCCGGACGGAAGGCCTCGCTGATTACCGACCATAAAAGAGTTACTCCAAGTATGGCGTAATAATTCTGAACAAATGAATAAAGGATGATGACAATTCCGGTGAGTATTAAAGAGAGTTTCATAACGAGAAGAGAACCGATTTTATCGCTCAATTTTCCTACGAAAGGAGCGGTAACGAGTGCTCCCGCACCGTAAAAAGCCAGAACAAGTCCTGCAGCACCGGCGCTTACCCCAATTTCCGTAGTCATGTAGATGACCAGAAACGGGAGGACCATTGTTCCGCTTCTGTTGATCAGGGTAGTTGAAGCAATAAGCCATACGCTTCTGGGTATATTCTTAAGTCCTCTCCAGGGATTCATTTAAGCCGGGGAATAAATTTATATAAATGTTTTCTTCAGGTCAGCCGGTCCGTTACAGCCGAGCAAGACCTTCTCACAATCCAAATTTAATCAACTTATCAGAATTAGTAGAATTCCGCTAACAAATAATCTTCCAAATAGCTAACTTTAAACAATTGAAATTCATCAGGGAGAGATTTTATGAAACTTCTTAAATATTTTCAGGTTTTAGCGCTTGTTCTTATAACCGCCGCCTGCTCATCGCTTACTCTTAAACCGGCTGATTTTTCCTGGCCGATAGAAAACGCGCTTAAAGTCGACAGCAAAGGATTTATCGAAGAACAGAGGTATGCGTTCACATTGAAAGTTAAATCGCTCTTCTTTGAAGAGTTTGCCGACTCGAATAATTTTGCGGGCAGGGAAATAAGAATAATCCGGGATAAAATGGGATATGTTTATGTAACCGGGAAGGAATTTAAAAATGTATATGTTATGATGAATGTTGAAGGAGGAATGAAAGTGGAGAATAAAATTCCCGTTTCGGAAAAGGGTTTGATCTCTCCAGCGTTCAACCAGAAATCTCCCAACATTGAATTGATTGACTCTCCAAATAAATATTTGCTGAATAACAAAGGTCTTGTGAGGTAAAAATGAGAACCGGGAAATTTTTATTTTTAATAATTCTTTTTACTGGTATTATCTTCGGCACCGCTTCATTTGCGCAGTCCGATCTTGAGAAGGTCAACAATTTCGATACACTCTTTAAACAATACGAGACCGCCATAAAAAACGCTGCTTCGCTTGAGGAATGCAATGTAATCGGCGAAAATATAGCCAGGCTTAAGAGCAGCTACTCCGATTCAAAAACTCTCATAGAAAAATCCCTGCAGTTAAATTATGACGAGGCTTTCTCGAAGATCGAGAGAACTCTTGAAGTAAGAAAAGGGGACTTCACGCAGATAGTAAACCTTACCACCGAGGTAGGCTCTCTTAAAGACCAGGTTTCGGAACTAAGCCAGCAGAACGAAGGATTGATCTCGCAGATTAAAGTATTGAATTTAAAATCCGCGAAGGATGCGGCCACTATTCAATCATTGACAAAATTGGTGGCACAGTTAAAATCCAATATCGCTCAGAGAGACGAGCTTGTCCGCGGAATTGTCGACAGTCTTCTTCAGGAATTTGTAAAAACTCCGGGAACATTGAATGAAGCCGAGAGGCAGGCGGTCTTCAAAAAAGTCGACAACGGAAACCTCTTCTTTAATATAGAGCGGACGATAAGCGACAACATTCAATTCATGAAAGTCACACAGACCACACCCGAAGATCTTTCCAAGATGAAAGAGCAGTACCGTGATTTTAATAAAGTATGGCGGCAGATAGGTCCAAAACTCGGCGAAATCTATCTAAACCGTACAGATAAGTCCGCGCAGATAGCCAATATCGACAATATGTTTGCCGAATGGAATGCCCGTTTGACGGATGAAATATGGGGACAGGTAAATAAACTTTTCCGGGAGCAGAAGCTTGCGGTTCTTCCATTCAAGAGCGGCGAGCAGTTTGTTAACAGCGTAACTTCATTCGTCGATGATGAAGTGAAAAATTTCGGAGTAAAGAGAGCATCTGAATCTGAGAGCACTTTCTACGCCTTTTCTGACAGCGTATATTTCCGGACAATCCAGCCGGTTTGGATCCCGTTATTGATTGAGAACAATATGATGACCGAGGCCGATAAAGATACGGTTGAGAAGAGAATAGCGGAGTGGAAAGTAAAAGTAGCTCCCGGGACCGGGATGAACTGGATTTACATAGGCGGCGGGGCAGTTATAGTTTTTCTTGTTATTGCATATTTTCTTAAAGGAAGAAAGAAAGTTGTAACGGCGAACGGGGAAACAAAAGAATAGAAATAGATAAAATAAAGGAATACTAAGTTAAGAGATAAACACAGAAACGCCCCATGAGGCGTTTCTGTGTCTGGATGTTGCGTCTCCGCGGAAATTCCTTTTGGTGTACAGGAGGCATATTCCGATCTCAGTCCGAATCCAAAAATCCATTTTGATACAATCAAAAAATATTAAAACTAATCATTGCAAAATTATTACGGTACATCATTTCCCTTCGAAGCTGTCCAGATCTTAAACCATTCCTCGCGGCTTAAATTTATCTCGAGCCCTCTCATTGCCGATTTTATCCTGTCAATTTTTCCGGTACCGAGTACAATTACAAAATTTACCGGGTGAACGAGGAGCCAGGCATT
>JBAYWA010000345.1:0-2937 GCA_041674325.1 Melioribacteraceae bacterium
GATTTTGCAGTCTCATTTTCACCGATCTTCAGAAACGCGCAAAGCTCATCGATTGATTTAACATCAGGCGTGGAAATTTCATAAACTGTTTTGCTTTCTTCGTGATGTATTGCTCCTTCCGCCACTGATTGGGCAACTTCTGCATTAGCCGCATAGCCGCACTTTTCACAATAGGCAACCATATCTTCTCCGGCGGAGCTCTTAACCATAAACTCTTCCGATTTGCTTCCTCCCATCGCGCCGCTCGATGCTCCGACTACAAAGTATTTAATGCCGCACCTGTCAAATATTGAACGGTACGCTTTATCATGAAGCGCGTACCCTGCATCCAGACCTTCGGTATCTTTATCGAGAGTATAAGCGTCTTTCATTATAAACTGCCTGCCGCGTATAACCCCGCTGCGCGGGCGCGGTTCATTTCTGAATTTGGTCTGGATTTGATACCAGATCTGAGGCATATCCTTATACGAAACTATCGATCCCTTCGCGTGAAAAGCTACAATCTCTTCGTGAGTCGGAGCCAAAACATATTCGCGGTTCTTAATTTGAAACAGAATATCGCCGAAAGCCTCAACCCGTCCGGTCTGTTCCCATATCTCTTTAGGATTTAGTCCCGGAAAATGAAACTCCTGTCCGCCAATAGCGTTCATCTCTTCGCGGATGATGTCCATGATTTTTCTTAAAACATTATATCCGAGCGGAAGCCAGGTGTAAATTCCCGCCGATACCTGGCGGACAAGACCGGAACGTATCATTAGAATATGGCTTGGTATTACGGCTTCTGCCGGTACCTCTTTCAACGTAGGTATGAATGATTTGCTTAATCTCATTTGGAATATGTGCTTGTTATTAAATGTTCGGCAAAGATAAGAAATGAGATGGCGAATTGGAAATAAATGTAAATGAATCGTATCGTTTGATTACCCAATTGTTATTTTTGTATTCAAGAATAATTATTTGTGAATGGTCAGTAGTAAATTATAATCTGAAAGGAAAATGATGATTGATTTTGATCCAGTAACCCAGGACGAACAATATGATCCTGGGTTCCCGTCGACGATGGTTCCGGCTATGTTTGAAGATAATGGATTCAAATATCTGGGCACAATGTTTATTGCTGCCGGAGAAGGCCCGCATCCACTGATTATTTTATTGCACGGCTTTCCCGGCAATGAGGCTAATTACGATCTTGCCCAGGTTTTCCGCCGCCAGGGTTTCAATGTGTTTGTCTTCCATTACCGGGGCTGCTGGGGAAGTACGGGCGATTATCTTTGGAGTAATCTGGTGGAGGATGTCTCCGCGGGTTTGAAATTCGTAAAGAGCAGACCTGCAAGAAATCAGTTCCGGATCGATTCCGAAAAGATCATTTTGATAGGTCACAGTATGGGCGGATTTGCCGCTCTCTTCAATTGCATCCGTAATGATGAAATAAAACATGCTGTTTCAATTGCCGGATTTAATGCGGGAAAATTCGGCGAACTAATTGAATCGAGCAGAATGATTTTCGAATACAGTGCTCAGCATATGCAGCCGGCAATGGATTTTGTAAGATGTGAATCGGCGGCGACTCTCCTGAATGAGCTGATAGCTAATAAAAAAGAATGGAATCTTCTTAATTACCTTGAAAAATTATCGGAGAAAAATCTTCTGATAATAGGTTCTAAACATGATACTACCGCGCCAATGGATATTCATCATAAACCGCTTATGAATGCGCTTAATGCCGCCGGCGCAAAAAAGGTGACGGAATATGTGCTGGAGACGGGACACTCATTTTCCGATAAGCGGATAGCGCTTGCCAGAATAATCTCGGAATGGTTAGGCAAAATTAAATTTTAGGAGAAAGATGAATCATGAGTAAGAGCAAGAGTGTCGGGGATATGCCTTCCGAAGAGTTCAGGAAGTACGGTTACGAATTGATCGATTGGGTGACTGAGTATCTTCAGAATGTTGGTTCATACCCGGTCCTGCCGGATATTAAGCCGGGAGAGATCAAAGCACAATTGCCTTTAGAAGCGCCGGCAGATGCCCAGCCGATGAATCAGATAATTGCCGATCTGGATAAAATTATTCTGCCGGGGACTACTCACTGGCAGCATCCTAATTTTATGGCGTATTTTAATTCCACCGCGAGCGGACCGGGGATACTAGCCGAACTGATCAGCGCGGCTTTTAACGTGAACGCAATGGTCTGGAAATCCGCGCCGGCATCAACGGAACTTGAAGAGACTGTTCTGAAATGGTTTCGTCAAATTATAAATCTGCCCGAAGAATTCCGCGGATTGATTTATGACACTGCTTCGGTGAGCTCAATGCACGCGATTGCCGCGGCGAGAGAATCAGCCGGTTTTGATATCCGGAAAAATGGGATGAGCGGAATTCCTAAATTAAGATTATACTGTTCGGAACACGCACATTCCTCAATAGAAAAAGGTGCGTTAACTCTCGGAATCGGTCTGGAGGGAATCAGAAAAATCCCGGTTGACGCGGAATTCAGACTGATTCCGGCCGAACTTGAAAAAGCTATCACCGAGGACCGGAAGAATGGATTTGTGCCATTCTGCGCCGTGGCAACAATTGGGACTACATCCACAACAAGCGTAGATCCCGTTGACGCTATTGCCGGTATCTGCCGCCGCGAGAAATTATGGCTCCATGTAGACGGCGCTCATGCGGGCGTGACTGCAATGCTTCCCGAAATGAAAGAACATTTCAAAGGGCTCGACCGCGCCGATTCATTCGTCGTGAATCCTCACAAATGGCTCTTCGTTCCGGTCGATCTGAGTATTCTGTACACACGTAATCCTGAAATTCTGAAACGTGCTTTCTCTTTAGTTCCGGAATATTTGAAAACAGCCGAAGATTCTGTTGTGGAGAATTATATGGATTATGGGATTCAGCTCGGACGCAGATTCCGTTCTCTTAAATTATGGTTCA
>JBAYWA010000346.1:0-2936 GCA_041674325.1 Melioribacteraceae bacterium
ACATGATTATTGGGAAAAATGGAATAATAATGCCTATAACACTTATGAATTTAATTACGACCGCACTCCGAGTCAGACAGGATTTTATCTGCAGGATCAGGTCACATTCGGTGAGATAGTGGCAAATATCGGATTGAGGGGCGACTACTATTACGGTGGAGGAGGCAAATGGCCTTCAAACGATTCGCTCTACAGTGCGCAATTCATTGCACCGGTGGTTCCTCCAAATAATGATTCTCTCTACGCATTACTTTCTTCCGGTACATCCGGAATCTGGAAACAATGGGAAGAGTGGGACGCGCTTCACCCGGGATTTTTACAACCGATTAAAAATTATTTTACTCTGAGTCCGCGAATCGGTGTTTCATTTCCTATTACGGTCAACTCTAAATTTTATTTTAATTACGGACATTTCAGATCTAATCCTCCATATTACACTATGTACCAGCTTCGGTACCGCTATACAAAATCCGGTATCTATAATATGACCGATCCAAATCTCGAACCGCCGAAAACTGTTCAGTACGAGCTCGGCATGGCGTATAATTTTTTCGAGAATTTTATATTGACTGTATCAGGATATTATAAAGATGTAACCGGGCAGGCCGGATTAATCAGATATATAAATAAATCGGGTCAGCTGGACTATAGAAAACAAACAAGCAATGAGTATGAAGACGTGCAGGGTCTTGAGGTAACACTAACCAAAAGCGATAACAGCTGGATAAACGGGTGGATTAATTTCAACTACATGCTGAAAAAATCGGGTACTCTCGGATTGAACAAGATTCAGGAAGGGCAGGTGGAATTCCTCGATAATAATTATTATCACCCCAGCAACAGGGCATTGCCCCAGCCGGCTCTGAACGCGAATATCTCTTTCAAAACTCCGCACGACTTCGGTCCCGAATTTCTCGGCACTAATTTGCTTGGTGATTGGAATATTTCAGTATTTGCTTCTTATAAAGCCGGAAGCTATTTCGATGCATCTGACTGGAATCCGCTTAATCTGAAATATGTGAGCGAACTGCTGCAGTGGCCGGATTATTATATGGTGGATTTAAAAGTCTCCAAATCATTCGAGATTGCCGGATTGCGTGCATCGGTATTTCTTGATGTGAGCAATCTTTTTAATATTAAAGTTAATCAGATGTCAAGCGGATATGCGTTCGCCGGTTCCGTGCCGGGTCAGGATTTCAATAATTATATGGCTTCGCTCCATCTTCCGATGTATGATTCTCCATTGTACGACCAGTTAAGAACTCAATTCCCGGGCTCCTACATAGCCGGTAATGATAAAGTCGGAGATCTGAAGTCCGATGACAAACCTTACATCAATGATCCCGATAACGATTTCTTCCTCTTCGGAAGACCGATTGATATCTGGTTCGGCTTCAGGGTGGATTTTTAATTGAATTTCCCTTTGATCAAAGAAATAAAAAGCGGAGAAATAAATGAAATTTGAAAAATACTGGCAGAGCTTAATGCTGCCTCGGAAATTGTTCATCGTAATGTTGCTGCTTGTCACCTTCTCTCCTTTGAAAGAGACAAGCGCTCAAAGTGTAATCCATTTTATGCTGGGACGTTTCTGGACAGGAATGGTTGATGTGGGAACGGGTACAAGCTGGAATCCGCCCCTGTTTTATCCCAACGACTATGATATTCTGATGAACAGGATGCAGACAACGCACTCATTTACCGGAACCGGATTCAGCATAGGTACTGCCCGGTTCACTAATAATTATAAGATCGGCACTCCCGATACGACGATTCACGAGAGAGGAAGTGTTTATAATCTGGTGGGACAGAATTACCCGGCGCCCTTCAATTCAGGTGTGCGAACAACGCCTCTCACAAGTTATGTCAGGTACAATTATACCCCGATTACCATCGACAATAAAACAACAACTTTGGTAACGGATGCGCCTACTACTTTTTATAATTCGCCGTCAAGATTTACAGGAATCACCGCGGATCAGATTGCGGAGGTGACCAACAAATATATCTATGATATAACAGTTAAACGAAAAGCTCTTCAATGGGCTCAGAATTTTAACGACAATTATATCATCTTCGATCTTGAATTCACAAATATCGGAACTCAGACATACGACAGTCTTTATATTCAGATGACCGGAAATATGTATAATGTTTTTTTTACTAACGGATCAAATCCGGTACCGGCAAGTTCCAACCGTTTCAACAACACATTCACCTGGCAGCATTATCACGGCGGACGCCACGCCGATACTAACGGCACATATTTTAATTATAACGGAATTAGAGTGCCGAAAAATCTCCGCGTTTTTTATGAATACGGAGCGGATGATCCTCAGGTTGCGGGAGACCAGATGGGATCTCCTGCCGAACCTGCACAGAGAGGAAGGCTGACCGGATATCTGATGGATTTTTACACTATCCTTCACGCTTCCGAAAAACCGTATGTGAATTCTAATGATGATAAAGATGATTTTCTGCAGCCGAGAGTTACATATATGGGAAATGCGCAGAAAATATCCTCATCCTATAGCGCCGGAGACGATCCGTACGGTAGTTCAAACTTCTGGGCAATGAGAGGTGATTATATAAATAAAAATCCGGAAAATTTAATTAAAGGAACTCCTTTCCCGGGTACGATTCATGGTCTTAACAGCGATGAAATTGGTACACCGGATTTTACAAATTATCCCGCAGGTACTTACACAAGCAATCAGGCATTAATGCATTCAGCGTTCGGACCGTATAAACTGGCCCCAGGTCAGAAGATCCGTATTGTTTACGCGGCCGGAGTCGCCGGTATTGATGCCGAGACAGCAAAGATTGTCGGCGCTAAATGGCTGAATAATACTCTTACAGATCCTCTGCTTGGTACAAATGATCCGGGCTGGGATGCTAACACCGGATTATTCCCTAAAGAGTTCGCGTTCCCGGCGGAT
>JBAYWA010000347.1:0-2935 GCA_041674325.1 Melioribacteraceae bacterium
GATACTTAAAATACCAGCGGGATTTGAGAATAGAGATTCAATCCCGTCTATCATAGAAACCGTAGACTCACCTAATGCAGTTGTTCTGGTTCCAGGCATTACCTTCAGAAACTGGAAAGATGTTGTACCAACTTTATTCTGACCATAGGTCTGTGCAAATATTGTTAGTACAATTGCAATCGATAAAATTTTTGTTTTGCTATTCATAAGAAATACCTTATTAATTTTCGAATAAAACACCAGTCGTCGGTTATTTTATTACAACAAATTTCCCAGTTGATTTATCTCCTTCAGGTGTTGTTACAACAAAAAAGTACATGCCTGAAGCTAGATCCTGATGATTAATTGTTACCTGTCTCCAATTATTTGAATATACCGGGGCATTATGTTCAATAGTCATTACTCTTTGACCGGAAAATGAAAAAATATAAATTGTACACTTTTTGGGCAGTCCGTAAAATCCAAGCATTCTCTCAGCGTTATTGCCCATATAGCCTGAGTTCAGGACAAACGGATTAGGAACAACATATACTTTGCCCAATTTATCAACCGCGCCAATTATTTTTTTAACCTTAGTGAAATTTGTTTTTCCACTTTCATTACCATGTTCATCAACAGAGGTCACAGAATAAAATTTTGATTCTTCTATTTTAAAAGTTTTATCAATATCCAAAAACTCATAAAGTCCGTCATCATTCAACGAATTTTTATTAACGGAGCCCATTAATTTCCAGGGTCCCATTTCAAAATCTGCTCTGTATATATTAAATTTCACTAGTTTTCCTGAAACTCTTGCAGGATAAAGTCTTTCAAATTCTTCAACTTGCTTTCCCCAATTAAGTCTCATATCACCAGTTGAAGTGCTTGTAATATCAAGTTTCGGAGCGGGAATTGGAATGGGCATGTTGTAAACACCGTTTGCAGGATTATTCTCGGGCCAGCATTGAGGATTTCCGACAGTCCAAGTTTCAGGTAAAGGAATATTTTTTCCTGCATAAGCCTCAAATGCTTTATGTGCCACATCCTGAACTGTTCTAACATTTGAATTAACATAATCTGGATAACCATAGTCATTTAAATAATCCATAGTTTCAGAAGTAATACCGTTACGTGAGACTCTTATACGTTTATGCCAATCGGTTCCTTTAATAGGTTGTAAACTTCTTCCAGAAATTCTGCCGCCGACAACATTATGATTTCTTGAAGCCCCATATCCGACAACTTCTGCTACGGCAAATTTTATTTTTTGACCGTATTCAAGTTTGTACGGACCGAACTGTAGAGAACGGAAAGGATGGTCATTATCTTTATCGCCGCCGCCCTGAGAGATTGGGTTCAGGCGTCCTATCCAAATGGGATCGGGTACCCACAATCCGGTAATATTATTTTCAGGAAGCGGATACATTTCGCCCATACGCTCATCAAGGCGATGAATCTTGTCCCAAATTTTGTCAAGAAATGCCGGATCCTTACCCTGATAACTACCCCAGGGTTGCTTAGGTTTGCCATTGAGCCTTAGATTAATTGAATTTCCGGTAGAATCTACATTTTTAATTAATTTCAGGTTTACGACTTGAAAGGATTCGTTACGATCCGGATTATTGTAATCAATTATTTCAAGATGATCGGTATCGTAATATAACATCGCGAAACCGGCTGCTGCGGGAGACATCAATCCTCCGCCATAAAGACCGGTCTGTGCATAAAGTTTAAAATTAGCAGGATCGGTTTCGGGTCTTCCTGCTAACAAAGTATCTCCTCTAACGGCAAGAACCTGATTATATTGCATCCAATATGATGGGTCCCAAAATGCAGTCTGATCCTCACGAATAACCCATTCATAACTGTTATACCGCTGTGAACCATACATGGAGGGGGACATCCCGTAAACAAACTGGGCAAGAACATCAACCAGTGTTCTTTGAACTTCAGAAACACCATCGCCGTTAATATCCCCTGTGTTTTCAAATGTGTATTCATGAATTATCATATCATCATAATCGGGATAACTCCATTGCCGGGACACTCTAGTAACCGTTACACCAAGTCCCATGTTCGCATTTTGATCACTCATTGCCCATTTTGTAGTTACTTTTAATTCAGCCTCGTTAGGGTCAAAATTTGGGTTAAGAGATCCATCTTCAAGAACAGGATAATTCTCCACTCTCTCTATTGACTGCCCCTTGATTGGATAAGTCCAATGTCCCCACGGTGCTACCACATTGCTTGATTTACCTACACCTCCGGCAAAGGAGGCCATTCTATTTGTATTCGGAAGAACACCCCATAAACCAGGAACATTAGCAGATAAATAAATAGCGCCGCCGACACTATTTTGCATACCTGAATATTCAATAGAGTTATAAGTAAAAGCAGATCTGGCAGGCCATTGCATAAATGGGAGGTTGGTTTTTCTAATATCCAGGTTCCACACTTGACTTATCATCCCTGAATTATACATGGTCTGCCATATCATTCCTCTATCCATTATTTCATATTTTTGCTCATCATAATTCAAGGACTGGCTAAAAATATTTGTAAACCCAAAGCCAATGATTAGAACAAGAGTTTTAAGCAAATTCCTGTATTTGTTAAAATTCATTTGTACCTCTGTTTATTCATTTCAATTTTGTCAAAATAGATTGTCATTACAATCTTACCTCAAGTCCCAGCCTGAAATAAATCGGTTTGTTGCTATATATGGTCTGCTCATCACTTACTTTATATCTGTTTAAATAGTCATCTTCTCTTCCGCCGCTCGTCTTCCAATCATACCAAATCAGATTGTCTCTTTCTCCGTTTTTATATCTTTGAAAAAGTTGTTGCTCATTATTAACATCAAAAACATCTCTTGAAAATACTTTTTGATTAAGAAGATTGAACCCCTCCAGATAAACCATGTAGGTTGTTGCCCCAATTGTGAAAGCTTTTTGTA
>JBAYWA010000348.1:0-2930 GCA_041674325.1 Melioribacteraceae bacterium
TCAAATCCAAGAGAAGGCTCCTCGCAAAAAATAAATCTCTCCAATCCTTCTCTGTTCGTGGATCTATCTTCAAGAGCTTCAGAGACTTTAAGCGAATAACTATTTTTCATTCCTATGGTCGGCTTTTCATAAAACGTATCATTTGAAATAAAGCCTTTTTCTATTTTAATTTTTTTTGCGGGTTTTCCGCTTTCGTCAACTTTTACATTACTGATCGCAAGCACCACTTCCATTCCTGTAATAACCTTTCCAAAAATTGTGTGCTGTCTGTCGAGCCATGGAGTTGGAATAGTTGTAATAAAGAACTGACTCCCGTTTGTGTCGGGCCCCTTATTAGCCATCGCGACCATTCCGGGATCGTCAAAATGAATATTAGGAACTATCTCATCATCAAACACTTTTCCAAAAATACTTTCTCCCCCCTCCCCGGTCTCCGTAGGATCTCCGCACTGTATCATAAAATTCTTCATTATGCGGTGAAACGAGTTCCCTTTATAATATCCTTTTAACGCCAGCTTCACAAAATTTTCAACCGTTCGGGGGGTCTGGGCCGCGAAGAGTTCCAATTCAACATCCCCTTTGCTTGTAGTTATTACAGCTGCTAAATATTCCCTTCCGTTGAGCATTAAAAGTTTTTCGGCAGATGCGCCCTCCTCGGAAGATTCAATAGCTTTAGGTTTGCACCCTGTATAGCTTAGTAACCCGGCAATAATAATTAAAGAAAAAAATATTTTCCTGGCAGTCATAAACCGGTCCTCAAGGTAAAATTGTTCCATTCCACAATAGAATTAATATTAACACGCCGATAATAATTCTGTAAACAATAAAGATAAGGGTTGAATTCTTTTTTAGGTATCTGAGAAGAAATTCAATTGAGAGATATCCGAAAACCGCTGAGGCTGCTGTTGCGGCCAGTAAGTTTACCAATCCGCTCTGATCGGTATATTTTAAGGACTGGTAGAATTCCAGCAGTCCGCTGGCGGCCACTGCGGGTATGCTCATCAGAAATGAAAAACGAGCGGCGGTTTCCCTCTCGAATCCGAGGAATAGTCCGGCTGTAATTGTAGTACCTGACCGGGAGGCGCCGGGAATTAATGCCATCGACTGGGCAAATCCTATTATTAACGCGTCGTACCATTTTAGATCTTTTGTCTTGCGCGTAAAACTGCCCGTCTTCTCGGATACGGCTAGAATCACCGCGAGAATAATAAGACTGAGAGCAATCACATAGAGATTCTTAGTTAATGCCCCTTCAATTATATGTTTGAATCCAAGTCCGATGGCTGCTACCGGCAAAGTGGCAATTACCAGATACCAGCCCATTTTGGAATTGATACTCTGTTCATTAAATTTTTTCCGGCTTACCAGATTATCACTAAAAAAATCTTTTATAATTAGTATCAGATCGTTCCGGAAATAAACAAGGACAGCCAATAGAGTTCCGAGCTGAATAACAGCTATAAAAGCCGTCCAATGCTCGGGATTATCCGCAGAGATCAGATTCATAAGTTTACCTGTCAGTGTGAGATGACCGGTACTGCTAATCGGAAGGAACTCTGTTAATCCCTGAATTATGCCGAGTATTATTGATTCAATAAAATTCATTAATCCTCTAAAGAATAAATGTTACACCAAGATAAATTCCGAAAGAGATAGTGCTCAAATTCAGTTTCTCTCCGTTAACTCTATTAACAATTACATTATTACTGCTGCTTACATCTCCGGTGCGGTCATAACGGAAATTTGCCCCAATCAGCGCATAGAAATTTTTCCCGAGCATCGTATTTCCCTCCGCTTTCAGAATCAACCCTGTGCCGGCGGCCGAATAATCTGCCGCGGAATTAATCTTCTCGGTGAGTGAGATAAACCGGGGCCCTATTCCGCCTCCGAATTTAAATTGGTATCCTGCTCCGGGTATTATATAATAAGCGAGCAGTGAGGGGCGGTGCAGGTAATATGAGATTTCGTAATAACCACCGGTAGCGTAAGTAGAATTATACGAATCAATCTGCAGATCGTACTCAATGCCAACGGCAAATGATTCAGACAATTTATAATCGGCTTCGCCCGAAAAGCTAATGGCACTTTTAAATGACGGGATCTGATTATTCGGAGCGGCAAAACTTGAGTTGATATAATCCCGGAAAGAGGATGAGTATTTAAAATCCAGACCCATCGAAAGACTGAGATCCCACTGGGCAAAAATTGCCGGGGTCCCGATCAAAAGAAACAACAAAACAAAGATCTTTTTCATTTCTCATCTGAATTTATTTTAAAAACCGACAGGAATGATTCCTTCGGCAACCCTTTTTTAACCAGTTGCCTGTTCACTATATAGATGATTACAATTGTTGAAAGCACAAAAAGAGAGTATGAAATAAAGTGAGTAAGCAGTGCATATGCCGCGCTGATCTCATAATCAAATTTATAAAGCTGTGTTAGAACAAATATGGAGATAAAATGATAAGGGCCCGTGCCCCCAGGAGTCGGAATCATCGCGCTGAACGAACTCATGGTCATCACAATCCACGCCATTGTTAAGGTTACACGGCCGGAATCTTCCATTCCGAAGATATAAAAACCGACGTACGCGTTAAGAGCATAGAGCAGTATAATTACTGCCGACCAAAGGATAATGAGTAAGATATTTTTAGTGCCTCTGATGCTGGAAAATCCGCTTATCAGAGTATCGAATATTCCCTCGAGGCGGGATTCAAATTTTCTGCTGATTTTCCCGGCTGATATTAAAAAAATTTTTTTGAATTTTTCACTATACCGGACCATCAGAATGATAAAGAGAGTAGCGATTATTATTAGAATATAGCCGGTGATAAGGGCAGGTTTAAGCCAGCTGACTTCATCAATCAAATTGCCGGAATAGATGCCGACGCTAATAAGAGCGGCCAATACAAAGGTAGCAATATCGATCA
>JBAYWA010000349.1:0-2929 GCA_041674325.1 Melioribacteraceae bacterium
CCTTATTCTCTTGGAATAAAACCTTTTTTTGAGCTGGCTATGGGACTCGAACCCGCGACCTGCTGATTACAAATCAGCTGCTCTACCAACTGAGCTAAGCCAGCATTTTTCGTGGGGCAAATCTAATACAAAAACCGTATTCGGCGCAACATTTACCGTCACATAATTACCCCTTAATTGGCAATTTTTTGAACCGCCAAAAACCATATATTTAAGCCATAAATATTAGATAATCATGCTTACTAAAAACCAGCTTAAATACTATTCATCACTTCTCAATAAAAAAGAGAGACAGGAAGAGAAAAAATTTCTGGTCGAAGGAAAAAAACTGATTTTTGAAGCCGTCAACTCGGATTTTAAATGCGAATCGATTTTTGCCTCCGGAAAATTTGCCGATGACCATCCTGATTTTATTGAATTTGTCGAGCATAAAAATATAACTCTTGAACTGATCAAGACACAGGAATTGGAAAAATTATGCGATACCAAAACTCCGCAGGGTATCACGGGAGTGTTTCATTTTAGCGGCGAGGACAAAGGTATTCCGGATGATGATAAACTTATAATAGCGCTGGAAAACATCTCCGATCCGGGAAATGCCGGAACTATATTCAGAAACTGCGACTGGTTCGGGATAAAAAATATTCTGCTGAGTGCCGGCTGTGCGGATATCTATAATCCAAAAGTTATCCGCGCCTCCGCCGGATCGGTATTCCATCTTAATTTCTTTAAGAAAGAAAATTTGTGCGAGGAGTTGAGGATTTTAAAGAGTTCAGATTATAAGATTATTTGCGCCGACCTGAACGGAGAGAATCTGTATAAATTTCATATTGATGGAAAACTGATTCTTGCTCTCGCCAATGAAGCAAACGGTCCGACTGATGAACTTTTAGAAATATGCGATAATAAAATTACGATTCCCCGATTGGGCGAAGCTGAATCTTTGAATGTGGCAAGCGCGTCCGCGGTAATTTTAGCAGAACTTACGAGAAAGCAGTAACGTGTGACAAGTAACTAGTGACCAGTAAAAGATATAAAGATTAGAAAAAATATTTGTTGAAGGGTTGAATTGTTTAATTGATGGAATAATTCATCAAATCCAGTATCCAGAACGTTTCACGTCTCCCGTTTCACCTTTCTCGTAATATCAATCCAGAAATTCCCACGAAATCCCGAAACGGATTCCCCGCGGTTGGTTGGGATAGTGGGGGATAATATAATATTGCGCGTCGAGCAGATTTTCAAAAACGAAATAGACAGTCGCTCTCTCCTGAATTGTACCCGCAAGAAAGAAATCTATCTGGAAAGAAGAAGAGAGGGGGAAATTGAGAATTGATGAGGCGGTAACTGCAGGATTGTGATAGTAAGCTGAAGAGATGTTCCTCTCAAAATCAAAATTAATGTAATCCCGTTCTCCCAAAGAATAGTAATTTAATCCCGCTTTAAGATGCAGATTGTTGTCGAAGAGGGAATCCACATAATAGATCCCGCCGTTGGAAGAATAATCGGGAAGCTTAAAATCCTTTCTGTTGCCGGGAAGATAAATGCTTGTATTGCTGCTCAACAGAATTTTCCAGAATTTAAAATTTACATTGAAATTCATTCCGCTTAGTGTGACATCTCCCGCTTTGAAGAAATGCGAACGTTCGGCGGCGGGGTAATCTGTATATGTGGTGGAAAGAAGAGCATTAGCTGTTGAGCGGTAAAAATATCCTATCGATGCGTCGGTTGAGTTGTCGTTATATGATACTGACAATTCGAGAGATGAAGTTTTTTCTCCTCCCGGTTTTAACTCCGGCAGAATAAATCTCTCTTCCCATATGCTCCGCGGTTTTTCATAAGAAGATGCGCCCGCGTATAATATGAATAATTCAGAAAACCTGACAGATGCATCGGCGCCGAATCCATAATAATTCTCTCCGGAATATCTCAAAAATTTTCCGAAAAGAGCCGGACGTATTAATTCTCCCAGGAGATTCAACGACGCCGCGACTGTCTGTGAAAATGAGGATTTTAATGTTTCTTCATCAAGCAGGGGGGAGTTGAAAGTGGATCTCTCGAAATTTGTATATGAATTAACCTCTGCAAAATTGAATTTAAGTTTTTGGCTGAAATTGAATCCCGCAGTTTTATCGGAATTATTGTCAATGATTTTTTTTATGACCGACTCGCTTACTTCCGATTCCTCATTCTGCCTGAATTCGAGAAGATTGGATTGATAATAAAAAGTAAGATCGCTGATTGAATTATCAGAGAGATCGGCAAGAAGCCGCAGCCTTAAATCATTAACGGCCGATTTCTGATAACGATGAGGATAATTTACGGGTGCGCGTAATCTGTCATACAATATATCGTTGAACTCGGATGAGTCGAATCCGTTTCGGATGGAATCAACATCAACGCCGCCGTTAAGCTGGATCACCGATTTTGAATACCGGTAGCTGGCAATAATATTTATCTTTTTGGAGAGAAGATAACGCAGTCTGGCGGTTCCGCTCCAATTGCTGAAATCCGAGTTGATAAAGTTTGGTTCAGAGCTGTGGTTGGATATCTCCAGGTTTGCGTTCAGCCTGTCGAACGGATTAAAACTGAATATTCCGTCAAGAAGCGCTTCGGAATTGGAACCCTGATAATACCTTAAGCGCGAATAGGGTTTTCGCGGGTCCGGGTCGCGCGAGATCAGATTGACGGAGGCGGAATTGTTCATGTTTGAAAAAAGAAAACCGCGTACAGACGGAATTATTTCGATCGAGCCGATGCTCTCCGACTGAAATTGGTTGAGTCCCGGGGAATTTGATAACCGATTGTTGATTGAAACTCCATCGGCAAGAGAGGAGAGGTTTCCGTTCCCGTTTCCGTAAATGAATAATTCGTTCGGATAACCGATCGAGCCGAAATCGTTTATGAATCCGAACCGGGCATTCTGAAA
>JBAYWA010000350.1:0-2925 GCA_041674325.1 Melioribacteraceae bacterium
AGGGAGGTTGCCAATACCGATGCGTCCTCATACTTTTTCATAAACGCGCCGGATCCGGTTTTTACATCCAGCACCAATCCGTCTATTCCCTCTGCAAGTTTTTTACTCATTATGCTTGCGGTGATAAGAGGAATCGATTCAACCGTCGCAGTCACATCCCTAAGGGAATAGATAAGTTTATCGGCAGGCGCAATTTCCTTTGTTTGTCCGGCCATTACAGCCCCGCATTTTTTCAAAACCGATTTGTACATCGCCAGCCCGATGTTAGTTCTAAATCCGGGAATTGCTTCCAGTTTATCCAGAGTTCCTCCGGTGTGTCCCAACCCGCGACCGCTTATCATCGGAACATAAACTCCTGCTGCGGCTACAATAGGCGCTAATATTAAAGAGGTTTTATCTCCCACTCCGCCGGTTGAATGTTTATCAACTTTTTTGCCGGGTATCGAATCGAGATTAATTACCCTGCCGCTGAATAGCATAGCTTTTGTGAGCCAAGACGTTTCCCGCGAGTTGAAGCCGTTCAAATATCCCGCCATTAAAAATGCGGAAAACTGATAGTCGGGAATCTTACCCGCGGTATAACCCGAGATTAAAAAATTAATCTCATTTTCATTCAGAGATTTTTTTTCTCTCTTCTTTCTGATTAATTCAACCGTGTTCATTTATTCTCCCTGTTTTATTCTCGCGTGAAGATTCAGCTCTCTTTTAATACCGAAATTAGATCCCGGGCAAAGAATGAGTCTTTGCGGGAGAGGGCTAATTGGCTTAAGATCATTTCTTCGTTGAAACTCAGGCACAATTTCTATTAACTTGCCATCAAAATTATAATCAAAATAAGATAGAGGCAAAAATGTTTGACCCCAATTACAAATTCACTTGTGTTGACCGCTTTTTGAAATATGTAAAATACGACACCCAATCAAACGAAGATTCCACTACATTTCCAAGCGATTCCAAACAGCTTGAACTCAGTAAATCTCTTGTGGAGGAATTGAAAGCGATCGGGCTGAAGGATGCGGAGATGGATGAATACGGATATGTTATGGCAACTCTGCCTTCAAATACAAATAAAAAAGTCCCCACAATAGGATTTATTTCTCACGTAGATACATCTCCTGCCGTTACAGGCGCAAACGTGAATCCGATAATTCATAAAAATTATCAGGGAGGCGATATTGTACTCCCGAACGATACGACGAAAATAATTGACGCCGCGGGCAATCCCGAATTGAAAGATATGATCGGGCTTGATATTATAACCTCGGATGGAACTACATTACTCGGCGCTGATGATAAAGCCGGTGTTGCCGAAATTATGGATGCGATGAATTATCTTATAACTCATCCTGAGGTTAAGCATGGTACCATAAGAATCTGTTTTACACCCGATGAAGAGGTCGGAAGAGGAACTGAAAAATTCGATATTAAAAAATACGGCGCTCAGTATGCCTATACTATCGACGGATCGACGCGGGGTGAGGTTGAAACTGAAACATTCAGCGCGGATTCCGTGGTGATAAAATTTAACGGAAAAAATGTTCATCCCGGTTATGCCAAAGATAAAATGGTAAATTCTGTCAAGGTCGCAGCTCGATTTTTGGAAATGCTTCCAAAAAGTTCTCTTTCACCCGAGACGACTGAGAAGAGGGAGGGATATGTTCACCCTACTCAAATTAGCGGCAATGAAACACAGACGGTAATAAAGTTTATTATACGCGATTTCATAGCCGATAAATTGAAAGATTATGAAAGTTTCCTGAAAGAACTCGCGGAAAAAACAGTTGTCCAGTTCCCCGGCTCGGTTATGGAATTTGAAGTGATAGAGCAGTACAGAAACATGAAATATGTTTTGGATAAGCATCCCATGGTTGAAGCAAATGCTCTGGAAGCGCTGAAACGCCTCGGCATTCCACCAATTCAATCCGCTATCAGAGGTGGAACGGATGGCTCCCGTTTGAGCCTGATGGGTCTGCCGACACCAAATCTGTTCGCGGGCGGACACAATTTTCACGGATTCCTTGAATATGTTGCAATTCAGGATATGGAAGCGGCAGTGAAAATGATTGTAACTCTTGCAAATGTATGGGAAGAGAAATCATAATATATTTTCAACTTTGGATGTTTTATCTAAAACATCCAAAGTCTTTGCTCCCGTTAATTCACAAAGGATAGGATGATTCGGTTCCTTAAAAATGAATCTGTCTCCATATCATTAATTTTTCTCTAACATTTAATTATTATCATAATTAAAAAATTATGCCACATCGTTTAAAACAGGCAACCAATACCGCTCTGGCGGTTAATATATTCCTCTTTGTCATTAAAGCAGTAGTGGGCATCCTCTCTAATTCTATCGCTGTAATTTCGGAAGCTCTGAATTCCTTTACCGATATTTTAGTTTCTATCGGAATTATGGTGGCGGTAAAAGTTTCGCGCGATAAACCAGACCAGAAGCATCAATTCGGTCATAACGCGGCGCAGCCGCTGGCCGCTTTCATGCTGGCGGTTTTCGCCTTCGTTGTCGGAATCAACATTATAGAGGAGTCGGTAAAGCGTTTGATCGAACCTCAGGAGATCAATACTATCCCGGCTGTTTATGTGGTTCTGATTATTACAATAATCATAAAAATTTTATTGAACCGGTATCAGGTGCGGATAGGAAAGATCTTTAACAGTCCGGCAATACGGGCCGCATCCGTCGACAGTATAAATGATGTGCTCGCTTCATCGATAGCTCTTATCGGAGTTATCGGAGCAGCTTATAACTTTAGAATGATAGACAGTATTGCCGGCATTATGGTGGCAATGTTCATTTTTAAATCCGGATATGAAGTAGCTAGAGAAAATCTGGATTATCTTATGGGGCGCTCGGCCGACGGTGACTTTTCGGGAAAAATAAAAGAGATTACTCTTAAGATCGACGGA
>JBAYWA010000351.1:0-2918 GCA_041674325.1 Melioribacteraceae bacterium
GACTCATAAGTCAAAAGAAAGAAGTGAAGTAAGCGGCGGCGGTAAAAAACCGTGGAAACAGAAAGGGCGCGGCGGTGCACGCGCTGGTACTTCCCGTTCTCCAATATGGGTCGGCGGCGGTACGATTTTCGGACCAAAGCCCCACACATACAAACAGAAACTCAACAAAAAAGTTTTAAGTCTTGCAAGAAAATCCGCACTCTCTTATAAGGCAAAAGCAAATCAGATAATGATTGTTGAGGACTTTAACCTTGATGCACCGAAAACAAAAGAGATCGTTTCGATGCTCAATGCGTTGAAAGTCAAAGGGAAAAGAACTCTGCTTTTGACAAACGGTAATCAGGATAATGTTTATAAATCCGGGCGGAATATTACAAAAGTACATGTTCTTGAGGCTAATAAGGCTTCGGCATATGATCTTCTGAACAATCAAGTTTTATTGGTTCAGAAAAGCGCAGTCAATCTTTTAGAAAACACAATTAATTAAACCGGTTTGAAAATGAAAAGTGTTCTAGTACGACCATTATTAACAGAAAAGATGAGCGGCATCAGCGAGAAAAATGCAAACAAATTTGGTTTTGTGGTTGCAATTGATGCCAATAAAATTGAGATAGCGAAAGCTCTCAAAGAAAAATTCAATGTAGACGTAACTTCAGTAAATACTATCCGCAATAAGGGAAAAGTAAAAACCCAGCTTACGAGAAAGGGAAGATTCACCGGTCGTACGGCTAAGTACAAAAAAGCGATAGTAACCTTAAAAGAAGGTCAAACAATAGATATTTTTGGTCAAGCATAGGAATACCGAAATTCGGAGTTGAAAATTAAATGGCAATCAGAAAATTAAAACCAAATACACCCGGTACCAGATTTATGAGCATCTCTTCATTTGAAGAGATCACAAAGACCGAACCAGAAAAAGCATTACTGGGCGTCATCACCAAATCAGGCGGCAGAAATAATCAGGGAAGAATTACATCGCGTCATCGGGGCGGCGGACACAAGAGACGTTACAGAATCGTCGATTTCAAGCGCGATAAAAAAGGAATTCCTGCAAAAGTTTTTTCAATTGAATATGATCCGAACAGGACATCGAGAATAGCTCTGTTGAACTATGCCGATGGAGAGAAACGATACATTATTGCCCCTGACGGTTTGAAAGTTGGAACTTCTGTAATGTCCGGCCCCGGTTCCGAAATTAAAGTGGGTAACGCATTGCCTTTAAAAGAGATTCCGCTAGGAAGCTTTGTGCATAACGTTGAATTAAAACCGGGAAAAGGCGGTCAGTTGGGACGCTCAGCGGGTTCATCACTTCAGCTTATGGCGCGCGAAGGCAAAATGGCTCAGTTAAAGATGCCTTCCGGCGAAGTTAGAATGGTAAATGTTGATTGTATGGCTACATACGGTGTTGTTGGAAATATTGATCACGAAAATATCAGTCTTGGTAAAGCAGGAAGAAGCAGATGGCTCGGAATTAGACCCGCGAGCCGCGGTGTTGCAAAAAATCCGGTTGATCACCCGATGGGCGGCGGTGAAGGTAAAACTTCAGGCGGCGGACATCCGGTATCTCCATGGGGACAGAAAGCAAAAGGATTAAAAACAAGAAAGAGAAAAAATCTTTCTAATAAATACATTGTCAAGAGAAGAAAATAAGACAGAGTAGAATATGCCAAGATCAGTAAAAAAAGGTCCTTTCATAGACCTAAAGTTAATGCAGAAAGTTCAAAAACTGAACGATACTAATCAGAAAAAGATAATTAAGACTTGGTCGCGTACAAGTACAATTACTCCTGACTTTGTCGGTCACACAATCGCCGTTCATAACGGCAACAAAATGATACCCGTATACATTTCGGAAAATATGGTTGGTCATAAACTCGGTGAGTTTGCCCCAACAAGGATTTTCAGAGGTCATCCGGGAACTAAAGCAGAAAAAGCATCTAAAGTAAAGTGATTCTAGGGAAATGATGATGGAAGCAAAATCAACTCACAAATACATTGGAACTTCACCGCGAAAGATGAGATTAGTAATTGATCTTATCAGAGGTAAATCGGTAGATCAAGCTATAGAGATCCTCCACTTTTCGCCTAAGCATTCTTCTACGACTGCAGAAAAGGTATTGCGTTCCGCTGTATCAAACTTGATGAATAAGGACGAAAACACGAAACACGAAGTTTCCGATTTTTTTGTGAAGGAAGCTTTTGTTAATCAGGGTCCGACCTTGAAAAGAATTTCGGCTGCTCCGATGGGCCGGGCGTACAAAATAAGAAAAAGATCTAATCACGTAACTATTGTAGTTGCTACAAAAAAGTAATCTCAGGAGGAAGTTTTGGGTCAAAAGGTTAATCCAATCGGTTTTAGAGTTGGCATCATCAGAGGATGGGAATCGAACTGGTATGAAAACAAGAGCTATGCTGTTAAGCTCGTTGAGGATAAAAAACTTAGAACCTATGTAAGAAAAAGATTACAAAACGCGGGAATATCATCCATCGTTATTGACAGGACTTCAAAAAACATCGTTCTTACAATTCATACATCCAGACCGGGAGTAGTGATTGGCAAAAGCGGTAAAGAGATTGCGCAGCTTGAAGAAGAATTAAAAAAACTGACTGACAAAGAAGTCAAAATTCAGATCACCGAGATTAAAAGACCTGAACTTGACGCGAATCTGGTTGCTGAAAATATTGCAAGACAGCTTGAAGGAAGAGTATCATTCCGCAGAGCCATGAAACAATCAATCACAACCGCGATGAGAATGGGTGCAGAGGGAATCAGAATCATGTGTGCCGGCCGCTTGGGCGGTGCTGAAATGGCACGCACAGAGCAGTATAAAGAAGGAAGAATTCCGCTTCACACAATTCGCGCCGATATAGATTATGGAACTGCAACAGGACAGACGATTTACGGATCGATAGGAGTA
>JBAYWA010000352.1:0-2916 GCA_041674325.1 Melioribacteraceae bacterium
AATACAATTTCTCTCCGGCGTCTGTAAAATTTCTGCTTGCCGAACAGCCGGCAATCAGCGCTACTACAGCGAAGATCGAAAGAAGGTATTTCATAAACCTATTCCGATAATTGTGCGGATCTCATATTTCTCGTGTCCGTTGAGATCCAAACTGTTTTTTGTTGCGGGAGATCCGGCGACCTGGGCAAGAAAGTTAACAACGAAATACATTTTATCTGTAAACAAGCTAATTGTTGGACCGATAAAACTCGCCTGGTTCAATTCCTTCTCGTATATATTTGTAAAGTTTCTGTGATTTCTAAATTCAACTCCGAGCGCAATGTTGGAATTGAGTTCATATGCCAACCCGGCTGTTATTTCGAATTTGGATTCTGTTTTGCTGCTCGCAGGCGCTCTCTCAATTTCCGAAATTACATTTATAACTGTGGTGAATTTTTCGAATCTTTTGCTGAATAAAAGTTTAGGTTCGTAGAAAATTTTGTCGCCGCCGTAACCGAATTCAAAATAGAGAGCCGGATCAATAAAATATTCATCCGGATTGGATAGGCGGTAGCGGAATTCTATAGAATTTGTAGAAAAACTGAGCGGTTTGGGCGCAATTGTGTTTCCGCTGCTCTTTACTTCATTGAAATTAAAATACATTGATGCCGTAAAGCGGTCGGTGACTCCGTATTCAATTTCAAAACGGGGCTGCCATCTAGAATAATATCCCAATCCTTTATCGATGCGTCCGGTCTGCCAGAATTCAAACTCCAGAGCTTTAGCCGGTAAAGTATATGCGGTGTAGGATCTGGCGAAAAATTTAGTGTCCGCCTTCGATTCTCCCGGAAAGAAAGCAGAAATTATCAAAAAAGAGACTGCTGACAATTTATACAAAAAGTGGTGTATTTTGTTCATTTTCACTCCATTTACAAGGGTTAATTATTATCTGGACTAAATCTAAATAATGAATTAGAATAAATCAAGAGTGTCCGATTATTTTTTCATTTGAATTTGCCCCTTTTTGAAATTAATTCATCGGGAACGATTAATCGGTTAACTTGCATTATCAATTATGTTTTGATTTATTTGTGTAATGTTCATTCATGAAAATCCGGAGATAAATGAGACTCGCCTTTTTAGTATCCGCATCACTTTTGTTGACTCATTGTTCCCCTGCCGTCAAACAACCGGTTAATCTTGGTGCCGCAAAAATCGAAGTACAGGAATATTACGAATCGGGCGGGTTCGAACGGGAGTGTTCGGCTATAATTGATGATGCCATAAATCATTTTAAGCAAAATCCGTCCGAATCCAATTCCGCCGTCATATTCGACATAGATGAAACAGCACTTTCAAATTATCAATACACAAAAGAGATCGGCTTCGGGTATATTCATAAATCCTGGAAAGACTGGCAACAGAAGAGCGGCGCTCCCGCCATCCAAAGTGTAAAGAGGCTATACGATTATCTGATTTCAAAAAGTACTCATATCGTCTTCCTCACCGGACGGGATTCAGAAGAACGGGAGGCGACGGAAAGAAATCTTAGACATCTGGGATATAACAAATTTGATACTCTTATTGTACGCTCGGAGGCCGAGCGCAGTTTAACGGCCGCGGCTTTCAAACTTGAAAAACGGAAAGAGCTGATAGACAAAGGATACAAAATCGCCGCTTCTGTCGGAGATCAATTGAGTGATTTTTTCGGAGGAGAAACGGGATACAAAATCATGATTCCGAACTATTTATATCTTATCGACTGACCGGGATGACGGGCAGTACTTTTCTGCCCGCGGGTAATTATAATAGTAATTTGAGCATCAATGAAAACTGCAATTGTTATAGGTGCGACGGGTTTAATCGGAAAACAGATTACTCTTAATCTTCTTAAGGATGAGCGCTATTCTAAAATAAAAATATTTGCGCGAAGAGAGAGCGGAATAAAAAGTTCAAAACTCGAAGAACATATAGTCGATTTTGGTCAGATAGAAAAGTGGAAAAGTGAAGTTGCCGGCGATGAACTTTATTCCGCAATGGGAACAACAATCAAAAAAGCCGGGAGCAAAGATAATCAGTACAAAATTGACTTTACTTATCAATACGAAACGGCCAGGGCCGCGGCGGAAAACGGAGTGGAGAAATATCTTCTGGTCTCTTCGGCCGGGGCAAATTATAAATCGTCGAATTTCTATCTGAGGATTAAAGGCGAGCTGGAAGAAAAATCGGTTCAACTCCCCTTCAAAAAAATTTCTATTTTTAGACCGTCAATACTCCTGGGTATGCGCGAGGAAGAAAGATTTGCTGAAAGAATCGGGATCCCGCTCGCAAAGGGAATTACTTCACTTATTCCCCTGTTGAAAAAATACAAGCCGATCGAAGGAAAAACGGTTGCAGAGGCTATGATAAAATGCGCGAACGATCCGGGGCACGGGAGAATTATAGTTTATTCGCTTGACGATATATTTAAAATTTCGGAGTGATAACCACCACTAAATATAGAGGATGTATAAATGGCAACAACATATGAAAACTTAAAAGAAGCTTTTGCCGGCGAAAGCCAGGCCAATCAGAAATACCGCGCATTTGCTAAGAAAGCCGAGAAAGAGGGATTCGCAAACATCGCAAAACTGTTCAGAACGGCCGCAGAGGCGGAAAGAATTCACGCCGAGGGGCATCTTGGTTCTCTTGACGGCGTAGGATCTACCGTGGATAATTTAAAAGCCGCTATTGCCGGAGAGACTTATGAATTTACCGAAATGTATCCGCCGATGCATGAGCAGGCGGTAAAAGATGATCATAAAGCCCAAAGAATGTTCAAATATGCCCTCGATGCCGAAAAAATTCACGCGGAACTTTATCAGCTCGCGCTGGAAGCGGCTCAGCAGGGAAAAGATCTTGATACGGGTGAAATTTATCTGTGCCCCGTATGCGGAC
>JBAYWA010000353.1:0-2908 GCA_041674325.1 Melioribacteraceae bacterium
AATCTCCACTCTAGCAATTCCTCTAATAATAATTACATTCGTTCTGTTCGGAGTTTATAAGAAGGTAAAAATATATGAGGTGTTTGTCGAGGGAGCCAGGGAGGGATTCAATGTGGCTCTAAGAATCATTCCTTATCTGGTAGCGATGCTGGTTGCTATCGGAATTTTCAGAGCAGGAGGCGCAATGGAATTTCTGATGATCATTTTGTCGCCCGCGACCAATCTGATCGGTTTTCCGGCAGAGGCTTTGCCTATGGCTCTGATGCGTCCCCTATCGGGAAGCGGATCAATCGGTATAATGTCGGAAGTTCTATCCGTGCACGGTCCCGATTCATTTATCGGAATTCTAGTCTCCACTATTATGGGGAGTACGGAGACAACATTTTATGTACTTGCTCTCTACTTCGGGTCGGTTAGCATAAAGAAGACACGGCACGCAGTTGCTGCGGGCGTTCTTGCCGATATCGCGGGAATTCTGGGCGCGTTATTTATTGTAAGACTGCTGTTCGGATGAAAATTAACCGATGAAGAAAATTTTTATTACACGGAAACTAGCCGGGAGGGGAGAAGCGCTTCTTAAAGAGAAGGGCTTTACTGTAGTTGTATTCGAAAAAGACTGCCCCGTATCCAGAACCCGGTTATTAAAAGAAGCGGCCGACGCGGATGCTCTGATAACTTTATTGACTGATAAGATTGACCGGGAAGTGATAAATGCGCTTAATAAATGCAGAGTAATTGCAAATTGCGCCGTAGGATTTAATAATATTGATGTTAATTATGCCCGTAATAAAAATATTATAGTTACAAATACTCCCGACATTCTAACCGATGCGACTGCGGATCTTACTTTGGCTTTGATACTTGCCTGCGCACGCCGTCTGCGCGAGGGCGAATTGATGATGAGAGCTGATAAGTTTAAAAGCTGGAAGCCGCAGCTTTTACTTGGTCTTGAAATGTCGGGAAAAACAGTCGGTATAATTGGAGCCGGAAGAATTGGATCGGCAGCGGCAAAAAGATTAATTCCATTCGGAACAAAAATTATCTATTATGACAGGAATAAAAGAGAAAATTTTGAAAACGAATTCGGCGCGAAGAAAGTATCTTTGAACACTCTCCTGAAAACTGCCGATATAGTCTCGATACACATTCCTTTATCCGATGGAACATTCCATCTTCTCAATAAAGATAATCTCGCATTGATGAAGAAAAGTTCAATTCTTGTTAATACATCCCGCGGTGAAATAATAGAAGAAAAATTTTTGATACGTATGATGAAAGCGAAGAAAATATTTGCCGCCGGACTGGATGTATATGAAGGGGAGCCGGAGATAAACCCGGATCTGCTTAAGCTTCAGAATGTATTCCTTCTGCCGCACATCGGAAGTGCGACGGTGGAAACGCGTTCGGGTATGGCGGAATTGTGCGCCCGGAATGTGATTGCCGTTCTGACAGGTAAAAAAGCAATTACTCCCGTTTAGAGCCCGTTCAGGACGAATGTGTAATTCCTATCTATATAATATCTTCCGGTTAACAGCACCTCCCTGAAATCAGCAATTTCGCGCCTGCTCGTCTGAAAATCCGATAATTGAGTCTATCGACTTTAATAACTATTTTGCATCTGAAATAAACAATGGTCTTTTATGCGAATTGGGATACCAAAAGAAACATTCCGCGGTGAAAAAAGAATTGCCCTGGCGCCGGGAGGAGTTCACACGCTCGTTCAGGCCGGTCATACGGTTTTCATAGAATCGAACGCCGGAATAGCCAGTCACTTTACAGATGAAGGTTTCCAGAAACTCGGAGCCAACATAGTTTACAACGCGGAGGAATTATACCAGCGTGCCGAGATGATTGTGAAAGTCGCTCCTCTTTCTGAAACTGAAGTTGATCTTCTTCAGGATGAGCAGATTGTTTTTTCATTTCTTCATCTCGCGGTCGGAAAGAAAAATATCATTGAAAAGCTCCTCAAGAAAAAAAATACGGCCATCGCATATGAACTGATTGAAAAGGATGACCACCTGCCGATTTTACAGTCGATGAGCGAGATTGCTGGACAGCTTGCCGTGCAGGCGGGGGAGAGATTTTTGGGGAGTGATATACCAAACAGTCGCGGTATATTGATGGGAGGTATAACAGGTGTTTCGCCGGCAGCCGTAGTAATACTCGGAGCCGGAGTGGTGGGATTTAATGCGGCGCGGGCCGCCTTTGCAAGAGGCGCGCATGTGATTGTGCTTGATAAGGATTTGAGAAGGCTAAGAAGAATAGGAACCGACATTTCCAAAAATATTACTACCGTTGCTGCAAATCCTTATACTCTGGCGCGCGGTGCTAAATTTGCCGATCTGTTGATCGGGGCTATTCAAATGAGAGCTGAAAAGGTCCCGCACCTTATTACAGAGGCAATGGTTAAGACGATGAAAAAAGGAGCGGTCATTGTTGATGTTTCGATCGATCAGGGCGGATGCATTGAAACAAGCAGACCGACATCCATTTCCGACCCTGTTTTCTATCAGCACGATGTTATTCATTATTGCGTACCAAATATTCCGGCACTCGCATCCAGAACGGCGAGTTTCGGATTGACGAACGCATCAATAGAATATATTCTGGAGATTGCCGATAACGGATTATCAAATGCGCTGCTCGGCGACCAGGGATTGGCAAAAGGAGTATGCACTTATAACGGATTTTGTTCAAATGAAAACATTGCCGAGGCGTTTAATATTGAATACAGACGGCTCCACATATTTTCAACAAATTGAGATTTTAAATGACACTCGAAGAGATAAAAATTAATAAACCGGCAAACGCTCCCTGGGTTAAAAGATACAACTCGCGTCTTGTCTCCGCCGACGAAGCGGTAAAGGTAATTAAATCGAAAGATAAATTAATAATTCAACCCGGCTGT
>JBAYWA010000354.1:0-2905 GCA_041674325.1 Melioribacteraceae bacterium
CTTCACAAAACTTTTGCTATTCCGCACGGCGGAGGGGGACCCGGAGTTGGTCCAATTGCGGTTGCGAAACACCTCACGCCTTTTCTTCCGGGACATTCGCTTGTCAAAATTGGAAACGATAATTCAATAAATGCAGTAGCTTCAGCTCCGTGGGGAAGCGCAAGTGTACTGACAATATCTTATGCATATATTAAAATGATGGGTGCCCGCGGATTGACTTTTGCTACAAAAACCGCAATACTAAATGCAAATTATATTAAGTCTAAATTGCAGAAACATTATCCGGTTCTCTACTCGGGTAAAAACGGTTTTTGTGCTCATGAATTGATTTTTGATTGCAGGCAGTTCAAAACAGCAGCTAATATTGAAGTTGAGGATATAGCAAAACGATTGATGGATTATGGTTTTCACGCGCCGACTGTATCTTTCCCGGTACCGGGTACTATTATGATTGAGCCGACTGAGAGTGAGTCGCTTCGTGAGCTGGACAAATTTTGCGATGCACTGGTCTCTATCAAGAAAGAGATCGAATTGATTATCGATGGTACTGCGGGGAAGGATGACAACCTCTTGAAAAATTCCCCTCATACTGTAGAAGATGTTATATGCGATAAATGGGAACATCCGTATTCACGCGAGAGTGCTGCGTTCCCGATTCCGGAGACAAAGCAAAATAAATTCTGGCCGACTGTAGGCAGAATTAACAATGCTTACGGCGACAGAAATCTTGTTTGCAGCTGTGTGCCAATCAGCGAATATCTTGAGGAAAGTGTTTAATGCGTGACGAAGTGGAGATGAAGGCTATCTGCAAACTGCTCTCTGAGACGGAAACTATAGCAGTGGTTGGTCTATCGGACAATCCGGACAGAACCAGCAGACAAATTGCAGAATTCCTTCTTTCTAAAGGCTATAAAGTGGTCGGAGTTAATCCGTTAATAAATAAATCGGGTGAGATCATGGTATTTCCTGATCTCACTTCAATACCTTTCAAAATTGATATCGTTGATGTCTTCAGAAGATCTGAAACAATTCCGGATCTGATAGAAGAAGTAATTCAAAAAAATCCAAAAGCCCTTTGGCTTCAGCAGGGGATAAGAAACGACGAAGCTGTCAAACCGGTCCAATCGGAAGGAATCTTTACTATACAGGATAAATGTATTGCCGTGTATTATAATCTTTGCAAAGCATTTAATTGAATTATTCATTTGATGAATAATAAATTATTAGGAAAAAATATACTTTTTATCACCGCGTTTGTAATATTCTATTCTATAAGTCTCTCCATAATGGCCGCGGAACCGGATTCTCTATTAATAAACGAAGATGAAACTGTACGGATAGATTCAATTAGATTAACCGGAAATGTGAAGACGGAGGAGGCTATTATTCTCCGCGAGATGACTTTTATTGCAGGCGATACTGTAACGGGTCGGATATTAAGATTTAACCGTGAGAGAATTTACAGTCTTGGCCTCTTCAATCGGGTGGATTTTTTTGTTACTCAAAATGATAATCTGAACATTCTTGAAATTGTATTAGCTGAAAGCTGGTATCTCTATCCGCTCCCTTATTTCAAAGCCCACAATAATGAATTCGATAAGGCCACGTATGGTGTCAACTTTACTTATAAGAATTTTCGCGGAAAGAATGAAACTCTAAGGGCAATGATAGGACTTGGCTACGAACCGGTCTATGCAGTCACGTTCGACAATCCATCATTCAGCTTCGAGAATAATATCGGTTTATCAATTACAGCTCTCTATCTAAGATTCAACAATAAAAGCACCCGTGCTGTAAATCTTGTTGGAGAGGATTTCCGGTATAAAATATTCTCGCAGAGTGTTTCGCTCAGCAAAAGATTTAATACATTTAACATTGCCCTGCTTACACTTGGATTTAGCTACTATGAAAATAACCATTCAATAAGAGGCATCACAGCCTCGGGAGGGCGGATTGACAGGATGCCCTCATTAGGTATCAGCTATCAATATGATTCGAGGGATCTTAAACAGTATTCTAAAAACGGTTTATATGCGTTTTTGAATATTAACCACAAGGGATTCGGTATAAATAAAGCTGCATACAATAATCTTGAATTTGATTTCAGAGAATATCGAAGCATAATTGATCCATTGAGCGGGAAATGGAGAGTTGCATTAAGGACTTCATTCGGCAATATAATTCCGTTTTACGACTACTCCTACCTAGGCTACTATGAAAAAATACGCGGTCATTTTAACGAAATTCGCGAAGGTAAAAGTTATTTTTTAAGTTCATTTGAACTGAGCTTTCCGATAGTAAGAGATTGGAATTTCAGTCTGAAACTTCCTCTTCTGCCCGAAAGCCTCACTTCTACCAGAATTGGAATTTATCTGACCGGATTTATAGACTCTGGTGACGCATTCGGCGATAATAAATCTTTCAGTATCAATAATTTCTATTCGGGTTATGGCTTTGGAATTACTATATTATTTTTACCGTTCAACGCAATTCGTTTTGAATATGCTTTTAATGAATCTGGAAGAGGAGAACTGATAATTGGGACCGGATTTTCTTTCTGAGGTTGAACTTTACTATACCGACCATCCTGTAGGCGGTAATAAAATAATAATTGACGGGGATGAATGTCATCATATGACTGATGTTATGCGTCATAAAGTCGGTGATATAGTTTATGTTACCGACGGCAAGGGGAACATTTACAGAGCGGAGATATTGACTGTAGATAAAAAAATAATTGCGGCTTCGGTTAAGGATTCTGTCTTCTATGACAATCCATTCAAAAATCTTGTGTTTTGTCTTCCTAGATTAAAAAGCGCCGACCGGTTTGAGTATGCGCTTGAAAAATGTGTTGAACTTGGAATAAGCAATTTCATTGTGTTTGAGTCGAAACGGACAGTTGCCA
>JBAYWA010000355.1:0-2896 GCA_041674325.1 Melioribacteraceae bacterium
GGGAAAATGCATCTGGGAAACTATCTGGGAGCTCTAGAGAACTGGATCGCACTTCAGGATGAATTTCAGAATTATCATCTGGTGGCCGATTATCATGTTTTAACCACAAATCTCTCTACAGAAGAGATCTATTCCAATACAATTGAAATGGTGACAGATTGGCTTGCAGCCGGTCTGGATCCTGAAAAATCGCCGATTTTCCGACAATCTCAGATAAAAGAGCATACAGAACTATTTTTAATCTTTTCTATGCTTATTACCAAAGCGCGTCTGGAGAGAAATCCTACTCTAAAAGAGCAGGTAAGAGATCTGAATATCGAAAACCTGATATACGGCCATCTCGGATATCCAGTTCTTCAGGCTGCCGATATATTATTATATAAGGGGGAAATTGTCCCCGTAGGCGAGGATCAGCTGCCTCACATAGAGATAACTCGTGAGATTGCCAGAAGGTTTAATTCACAATATTCTCCTGATTCACCTGTGTTTCCAGAACCGGACGGAAAGATCACTAACTTCGCAAGATTACCAGGTCTGGATGGTCAGCGAATGAGTAAATCCGTGGGGAATACTATTTTACTTTCTGATACGCCTGAAGTTGTAACGCAAAAGCTTAGGAAAGCTGTTACAGATCCTCAGAAGCTTAGAAAGAATGATCCGGGCAGACCGGAAGTGTGCCTCGTCTTTACTTATCATAAAAAATTCAATCCTGAAGAGATTCCGGAGATAGACTCAAATTGTCGAAGCGGTGTTCTAGGATGTGTAGACTGTAAATTAAAATGTGCCTCAAAAATAAATGAAATACTTGCTCCAATTCTTGAAAAAAGAAAAACTTATGAGAATGATGTAAATAAAGTTATTGAAGTTATTAGCGATGGCGAAATCAGAGCTAAAGCGATTGCAAAAGAAACAATGGATCTGGTACATCACAAAATGAGAATAGGCTGACGTGTATAAAATCAGATTAAATGAATTTGAGGGTCCTCTTGATTTGCTTCTTTTCTTTTTGAAAAGAGATGAACTTGATATTTACGATATTCCTATATCGCGGATCACCAAGGAGTTTATGACATATTTGCATCTCCTGGAGCAATTGGATTTGGAAGTAGCCGGAGATTTTATATTGATGGCTGCTACCTTGATGCAAATTAAAGTCAAGATGCTTCTCCCGAAAGAAATTGACGAGAAAGGGGAAGAGATAGATCCCCGTGCGGAGCTCGTAAGAGCCCTCCTGGAGTATAAACGTTACAAGGAGATGTCGGAAGAGATGAGCTTTATGGAATCGAATATGCGAAAATACAATTACAGAGGTAATTTCGAGGAAGATTCCAAACAGGCCCCGAACGATTATGAAGTCCTTCTAAAAAATATTACTATATATGATCTGATTAAAGCGTTCAAAAAAGCGCTTCTCGATCGTCCGGCCGAGCCGGTACACCAGATAAAGAAATGGAATGTCTCTATTGATGAGCAGATGACATATATAACAACAAGGCTTAAAGAGAAAGAAAGTGTTAGTTTTTTGGACCTTATGATTGAGATGCGGGACAGGATCAGAATAGTGGTAACTTTTATTGCAATGCTCGAGATGGTAAAAGCAGGGACTATAGGTCTGCGTGAATCAATAACATTAAACGATTTTATCATTTACGGATTAAATAATGGATAGTATTTATAATTCTGTTATAGAAGCACTTATATTCGCATCGGACGATCCGATCCCGCCGTCAGATATTATTACGGCAATAAAGGCGCTCGACGGTTTAGATACGGAAATTTCGGATGGGGATATTGAGAACGCAGTTGATGAGTTGAATGTAAAATATGAACAAAACGGGAATGCTTTTACGATTCTTAAAATATCTCATGGATTTGTCCACGCTACAAAACCTGATCACGCAAAATATGTAGGGTATCTTTCAACAGAGAAGACAAAAAGAAAATTAAGTCAGGCCGCTCTTGAAACATTGGCAATAATAGCTTATAAGCAGCCGCTTACAAAGCCTGAACTAGAATCTATCAGAGGCGTAAATTCCGATTATACTCTAAATACACTTCTCGAAAAAAATCTTGTTACAATTAGCGGCCGTGCGGAAACAGTAGGCCGTCCTTTACTGTATGTAACAACCGATGAATTTCTTAAATATTTCGGATTAAGATCCATAAGTGATCTTCCGAAGCCGAGAGAGATTGAAGAGATAATGAAGGATGAAGATTTTATCGAACAGAAAAGAAGAATTATGATGAGTGGTATAGAAGAAAAAGCGGAAGAGGAAGCACAGTCAGAACTGGATTTGGATAATGAATTAGAACCTGAATCGGAGGCTGAAAATGAAAACTCGATTGAATAGATACCTTTCTGAATGCGGCCTCGCTTCACGACGAAAAGCTGAAGAGTTCATAAAGGAAGCAAGAATTTCTGTTAATGGAAAAATCGTGATTGATCTGGCATGCACTGTGGATCCAGATAAGGATATCATACTTTTCGACGGGGAACGAATTAAGCCAGAAAAAAAAGTCTATTTTTTACTTAACAAGCCTAAGGGATATATCACTTCAACTGACGATGAAAAGGGGAGGAAAACTGTGATGGACCTTATTGAGACAAAACAGAAAATTTTTCCTGTTGGAAGACTGGATTACGATACTACCGGAGTGCTGCTCCTGACTAATGACGGTGATTTTACTAATTATCTTACACATCCGACTAAAAAAATTCCCCGGGTATATAAAGTTACTCTTCATAAACCTCTTACCGAGGATGACAGGCTAAAACTCATCAAAGGTATTCTACTGGATAGAAAGAAAAGCCGGTTTACTGAGATCGGTTTTATCGGGAAAGCAGATAGGGACAAAGTTCTTGTCACTGCTGTTGAAGGAAGGAATCATTTTGTTA
>JBAYWA010000356.1:0-2894 GCA_041674325.1 Melioribacteraceae bacterium
ATGACGAAAGAACGTCTGATCATCTTTGTAACTGATTTCGGCCGCGGATTTGAACCGGAAGAAGTGGAGGAGCCGGAGATAAACGCAAAATTGCTGAGCAGGAATAAACGGGGTTGGGGCCTCAAGCTTATGAAATCGATGTCCGATGATTTCATAATCGAATCGGGTTCTACGGGGACAAAAATTACAATAATTAAAAATTTAGTCTAGGAGTAATTAATATGTCATCCGAATTTAACCTGGCTGCAATTACAAAAGATAATTACGTTGTCATAAATACCACCGGCTACATAAATAATGTAGGCGGACAAAAAATAGTTGATGAATTCTATAAGCATAATGAAAACGGCATCAATAAAGTTATTCTGAACCTTGCAAACTCAAATGTCGTCAACTCTATCGGAATCTCATTCCTGATCGAAATAATAGAAAAGCTGAACCAGTCAAACGGAAACCTGATCTTTACAAATCTGGATCCATCCATCGAAAAAACTTTTACCATAATGGGCCTGTTCCAGTTTGCCCGAAAAGCCGAGAACCTGGATGAAGCACTAAAGCTCCTCTAAATAACTGTGTAAAGTAAATGTTGTTATTCAGATAGGAATATCAGTCTGCTGAATGAATGCATTAGAGTATAATAATATTGTTGATAAGCTGTCCATTCAAGTTAAATCCATCCAGGAGGGATTCAGCATTCTTTCTGGCTCATCGACAATAAGAGAACTCGGCAGAAATTTTTCCCGCATACTGCGCGGGACTCTTCTTCTAAATGATGTAAGCGTTTTTTATAAACAAAATCTTTCGGCGGAATGGGAAGATGTTTTTGTCAATAATCTTAATTCCGGAAAAGCACTTTTCGGTTCCAGTCTCTCCCGGGAAGCGAAGATAGAATATTTCAGCGACGGGGAATATTGCGCAATTGCAAGCCTGCCCCTCATAGACGGATCGTACTGGGGGTTGGTCTTTGGAAGTAAAATAGACAGATCGGAGATCTCCGAACTGGATAGGATTGTTCTGCAGATGTTTCTGCAGCTGCTGGATAATTCATATCAGTCATTTCTCAATCAGAAGAGAGAAAAACAGTTAAATTTTTCACTCAATCACAGAGTTGCCCAGCTTAACAGCCTGATAGATACCGGTATCGAAATTTCAAAACTGCAGAAGAGTTCCTCTCTCTTAAATCTTGCCTTGGAAAGAGCCTCGGCGCTTACAAATGCTTCCCGCGGTGTCATTTATTTGAGCCGCGGATCAGAAGTTTTATACTCAATAGGATTTCCGGGAAGCCAGGATATAGAAAAAGTTGCGGCATCTGTTAACAAAATTGAAGCTTCAGTCGAATTCAACGGGATCACCTATAATGTAATTCTTTCGGAGAAGGAGAGCAGAAATGGTTTAATGGATTTCGATGCGACAGATGAGCTACTGCTTCAGGCTTTAGCCAGACAGATCTTAGCTGCACTGGAAAATGAATATCTGCACGATGAGGCCGTTGAAAAAGAGAGGATGCATCAGGAGATTGAGACGGCAGCCGCTATACAGAGGAGAATTATACCGCAGATTCTGCCCGACATTGAAGGATATGACCTGGCGGGTATCAATATTCCTTCACTGGAAATCGGCGGCGATTATTATGATGTAATAAAATTAAAAAATGATAAATATCTTCTGATAATTGCAGATGTCTCAGGAAAGGGTGTCGCATCCGGACTTCTGGTTAATACGCTAAATGCATCTCTTAATGTTTATGTGGAAAATGGTTTTCATTTAGCGGAAATGGCGGAACGCTTAAATAAAATTATTTTCAAGGCATCCACTCCCGAAAAATATATCACCTGTTTTATTGCGGTTTTGGATCCCGGTACCGGATCTTTAGAATACCTTAACGCCGGTCATAACCCGATCTTCCTTTCAACACAATGGGAACTGAAGAAACTGGATAAGGGAGGCTTTGCATTCGGGATGCTGGATTTCGGCTTGCCTTACGAAACGGGCATTATAAGTATGGAACCGGGAGATAAAATTCTTTTCTATACTGATGGCATCACGGAAGCGATGAATACAGTTAATGAAGAGTATACAGACGAAAGACTGGAACAATTTATCATTGAAGTAAAATGCTCTAGCGCCGAATCATTCATAAAAAGTTTGATAGAGGATGTGAAGAAACATACTGTTGATACTCCGCAGAGCGACGATATAACCGCTCTATTTCTGATCAGGAAATAATTTTTTTGCCAAATAATCAGACAACATGTATGCTATGAACTCCGGGTAATATCCCCGGGGACCGTAACAATTTTTGAGGGCCGGTCACGTTACCATCTTTTCCAATCGTTCTATTGTAACATTTTTGTTACGGAGGATTTAATGTCAGTGAAATATATACTGTTCGCAGCAATTTCAATTTATCATCTGATCAGTTCAGATATTTCCGCCCAGCAGAGACAAAAAACGGAAGCAAATTCCGATATTGTTGAGTACACGAATAAAGAAGGTCTGCCCACCACAAATATCTCAAATATCGTTAGAACTAAAGACGGGTATATATGGATTTCGGGAGTGGAAGGGACTTACCGCTTTAACGGTTATGATTTTGAAGAGGTCGGAGAGGAATTCGGACTGCCTAAGATGCAGAATATCTATTATGATTCGACAGACAACATCCTTTACTTTGCCTCCCCTAAGAAATTCATCACATTCGACGGGAAAAATTTCAAATCCTATTCTGATAAGGAAGGTTATTCTATTAACGGTCTGCCGGGACAGGTGATTTCTCTTATCAAGGAGGACAGCAAAGGAAGGATCTGGATCGGGTCCCGGACCCAATTCATAGATAAAAAATTTAATGGTGGTCTTACAAAATTTGAGGGAGGAAAGTTTACTGTTTATGACTC
>JBAYWA010000357.1:0-2879 GCA_041674325.1 Melioribacteraceae bacterium
GAATATCTGCAGACAGTACCAGAGAACAAAGATCCGGACTTAAGGTTTATTTATTCACAATACTGCGTACGAAATTTTGAATGGGAAAAGGCAATTTCCCAGTTGGAAATATTGCTGTCTGATGATCCCAGCAACATCGAATACCAATTATTAAGAGGACAGATTGGAGCAAGAACAGGCAGAGATCTTCGCCTGTCAGAGAAGTATTTATTAAACGTTCTCACAGAGCGCCCGCATGAAGTTGCTGCTCTCATCTCTATTATAACACTCTATAATCTGGAAGGTAATAAATCCGAGGCAAATAAATTTTTAACTCTGGCCTGGGATATGACGCCCGATGCTTCTGATAATAATAAATATGCTGTGACCAAAGAAAAAATAGATGATTTTAAAAATGCAGATAATATTGCCGAGATTGTGAATGATGCGGAGCATTTTAAAATTGAGGGTAACTGTGATGAATCTCTGATGAAATTCCGGCAATATCTTTCTGCGGTAACGATTCCGGCTAGGACTGACTATATAAAATTAGGTGACCTGCTCAGCTGTTCTAAAGATTATACCGGCGCGATAGATGCTTATAGTAAAGCGCTAGAAATGGGATATGACTCCGGAACTGCAATCAAGAGGATCAAAAACTATTATTATAATAATGACTCTTCACAAGCCGCCCAGGAACTGGAGAAGTTTGATTCAATGGGCTCGCAGGAAGCAGATTTTAAGTTCCTTCTCGCGGAGGGCTATCTTGCAACTTTTCAGATGGAGAAAGCTGAGACGGTTTATAAGGCGTTAATGGAAGAGGAGAATACGGATTCGGTGAGATTTAGAATCTGTCAGAATTTAATTCTGCTTGGTGAGCATTACATCAGTGTGGGAAATTATGTTAAAGCTAATTCTATCTATTCGGAAGCAGCAGATTATTCGGAAAATCCTGAAATTGCGGCCGAAATAAAAATTAGACAACTGCAGATTAGCGATTTACTTGTGCATCAGGGGAGATATTCGGAAGCGGATAAATTGATGGATCAGTTATATGATAATGTGAATGAATCGGATAATGAGCTTTTCCGGAGACAAATAATTCTCGGCGATAAACTGATTGAAGCGAAAAAAAATGAAGAAGCGGAGATTCTTTATAAGAAAATGTATATTCGCGAGAGAGATGGATACAGACTATCCGAATTGAGACAGAAAAGACTTTTTCTCGGGGACGCGTATGCCCTCGAAAATAAATATGGAGCAGCGGATAATGTTTATAATAACCTATTGGTTGATACTGAGGATAGCGTCCAGATAAATATTATTAAGGAAAGAATCAGCTGGCTACCTAAGAACGGCTTCGCAGACGGATTTGCATCGGCCGGGAATATGTTTTACGTCTTTATACCGAAATCGTTAAATGTTCTTCCTTTTTCAGAATACTATCATGATAACCGGAAATTTAGTCAATTCAATTATGGATTTAAATTTGACGCGGGATTTACTGGGCTCCTCTCTTTGGGCGGCATCTGGAAGGGAACGCAGCTTGGGAATTCAGTTGACCGTTATAATTACAAGCAGTATATGATTACAGGCAAGATTAGTTTTTCGAAATATCTCAATCTAACAGGCAGCTTTGGAATAATAAGCGGAGATGGGGTATTGGACGGAAATACGGGAGATGTTGCTTTACACTATGATCATCCGGACGATGTAAAATTATTTATTTCATATGAAAACAGTGATGCCCGATTTCTGCTTCATTCACCTGATATCCTTAAGTCAGGAATGAATGCCGATCACGCCAAGCTCGGTATTATGAATAATATTTCGAATTCATTTCGTCTTTCCGTAATTTATGACTATTTACGAATAGCTGATGCTAATAAGGGGAACGATTTGCAGATCCGCTTCGGAAAACGATTTATGACTGATGGTATTTTCGGCTATGAATATTGCTTCTCTGACTATTCTTTTAATTCGGCCTTATATAATACACCTCAGAATTTGAATTCACATGGATTATGGTCCGAATGGAATTGGACTTTTTCAGAAGTAAAGTTGAAAATTTCTGGAAAGATCGGATACATTGCCGCAAGAGATTTTACATTCGGGGATATTGCCGGAGAAGTAATATATAGTCCCGAAGATGTTATTACTATCAGTGGAAAAATTGGCTTTGGAAACAGCTATCGATACAATTCTAATTATACAAGTATCTACGGATATATCAATGCGTCATTTGGCATCTTCTAGATAAATACAATTCACATTTTGAACCGCTTCAATCTATAAAAATATTCCGATTGATAATATTTTGTATGATTGACCTATTACTCATAAAACATGTCCAGGCTTTTGACAATTTCTCCAAGGAAGATCAATACAAATTCACAGATTTATTATTCACAGGAAAATTAATCTGCAATGTATAAAGGAGAGAGAAGGTAAATTACGGGTATAGACAGGTAGATTTGACTTTTCTCTGTTTTTATTATTGATTAGAAATTAAAGACAGTTTTTGCAGTTTTTCCTTTATATGACCGTATCTCTGAATTATAGAATCGAATTATGAATTGAGATTATTCTATTTATTAAATGATTTAGGGGAATACTCTGTTTTATTGCTTTAAGATATACTTTTAACCTATTTTCTTGCAATAATTTAATAAAAAAGCTATATTCCTCATAGTGTTGTTCCTTTATAAGGCAGATTTTATTTTTATGATATCTTGGGACATATTATTGGTTCGGAGTATCGATTTTAGGTTGTTTTCACTTCTTTTTATGGCATTATGATTGTTAACATTTTCCGAATATAGTCCGAAAGAAGAATTACTTTGGATGCAAAAAATCAAAAATATCAGATTGCCCTTGATAACAGAGAGCTAAAATCGCCA
>JBAYWA010000358.1:0-2879 GCA_041674325.1 Melioribacteraceae bacterium
ATCCGTGCCATACATCGAAATCGCGGCGCGCTGTCCCAAGGCCGTTTTCAAAATCAACGGGATCAGGTGGCTCTCCGGGGAATGATCCTCGCCCACGCCTCCCTCCGGCAGCGCCCCCGCCGCGTTGAAATAGCGGAGCGCCACATAACGCATTCCGAAGGCCGTTTCAAAATCCTTCAGAATCATTTCGATGATAAATTTTGTATTGGCATATGGATTTATCGGAAGAGACGGTTCTTTTTCCGAGATAGGTGTGCGGGCAGGATTCCCGTAAATTGAACAGGTTGAAGAGAAGACAAAATTCTTGATTCCGTTCTGAGCGCAGATACGGATAAGATTTAAACTGCCGGCTACATTGTTCTGATAGTAGATTTCCGGGTGCTCAACTGATTCTCCCACATATGCATAAGCCGCAAAATGAACAACTGCGGCAGGAGAATGAATCCTGACCGCATCCAGCAGCGCCTGGCTATCAAGCAGGTCAATCTCTTCAAATGATATTCCCTTTGGAACAGCCTCTCTGTGACCTCTGGACAAATTATCAATTACTACCGCTTCGTGACCATTTTGGATAAGAAAATTGACAAAATGTGATCCGATATAACCGGCACCGCCCGTTACAAGAATTTTCAATTGCTCCTCAGCAGATTTAATGATTTAAAAATACAAAATCTTTTTATTCCGAATGATTGATTATCTTTTACTTTTATAAATTGCGGCTTCAGATTAATTGGTATAATTTACAATTAATAATCAATAAGAGGTTATCATGTCTACCCTTCCTAAACGGTTCGAAAGATTCCTAAGAGAATACCCGGAGATCGCAGTTGCCTACGAAACACTTGGCGATGCCATTCACAAAGAAGGATCATTAACAGAAAAGGAGCGTGTACTTGTTAAGCTGGCCATATCTGCAGGCGCCAGAATGGAGGGTGCGGTTCACGCTCAGGTGAGAAAAGCGTTGAAAGCCAAATTAACAAAGAGTGAGATACGCCAGATAGCCCTTTTATCCATACCGACTATAGGATTTCCAGCCTCTATGGCTGTAATGAGCTGGATGGACGATATCCTGGATAAGAAAATTGTGAAGAAGAAGAAGAAGGGCCGATAGTTTGTTTTTAAAAAAAGAAATTACAGATCAGTTAATAGATAATGTTCATCCGTATGCACTGAGTATTCAGCGCATTACCGCATTATGGGGATTCAGCGAGGCTGCGCTGGGCGGTCTGCTGCACGCCCTGAAGCTGCCTTTTACAGGAATTTTTCTTGGAAGCGCTGCAGTCATTTTTATCTCTCTGATTGCGCACTATTCAAAAGAAAAATCAGCAATTCTCCGCGCCACACTGATAGTAATCCTGGTTAAGGCATTTGTGAGTCCACACTCCCCCATGACTGCTTATTTTGCCGTAGCCCTGCAGGGAACTTTAGGATATCTTCTTTTTTCATTCATTAAGTTTGAACGAATTGCCGCGCTGCTTCTTGGATTGTTCTCTCTCCTCTTTTCGGCATTGCAAAAACTGTTTATTCTTACGGTTCTATTCGGAACTGGATTATGGACTTCGATTGATCTCTTCGCGGATTTCATTTTTTCACTGCTTCCGGTAATAAAATTTTCTTCATCATTTAGTTTCAGTCTTTTAATTGTCAGCATCTATTCCGGACTCCATATTTCAGCGGGAATTTATATAGGGATTAAAGCCTCGCTTATACCAGGATGGGTGGAACACAGATCAAAATCTTTTGAACGGTCTAAATTAAAATCACATTATAGTGAAGACCTGTTTGAGCAAAAAAAGAAACACGGTAAAAAGCCATGGTGGAGGAAAAGATCTGGCATTTTTCTATTCACTTTTTTTATTTCGATGCTCACTCTCTCTTTCTTTTATCCCGAGCTGGGCAAAAACAGAATATATGAAATTTTATTTATGCTGATACGCTCGATTGTCATCACTATTATCTGGTTCTCTATTCTATCTCCTTTTATTGTGAAGAGGTTCAAAATATTTCTGGAAAAAAATAATTTCAGACACGCCTCGGAGATCAATGAAATAACGGCTTTGTTCCCCGATTTCAGATCTATAATCAACATCTGCTGGAAGTTATCCCAAAATCATAAAGGCATTAAAAGGCTCCGGGTGTTTTTCTCCGATTCATTCTCGCTTCTATTATTTGTAGAGGTTAACAGATGAATCCGGTCTACATCCTGACAGGCGCTGTACATTCCGGTAAAACGACAAAACTGATGAAATGGGCAGTCACTCAATCAAATATTGACGGTATCTATCAGCCTGTTATAGAGGGGAAGCGATTTATTTATCACATTGGCACCCGCGCACTAAAACCACTGGAAACCGGAGAGGAAGAGAACATCACTCCGATAGGCAAATTTAAATTCAGTAATATAACCTTTGAATGGTCCAGGCAGATTTTGAAATCGTGCTTATCAAAAAAGCCCGATTGGATTATAATTGATGAGATAGGTCCATTGGAACTCGCGGGAAAGGGACTTGAACCGGCATTTACAGAAGTTATAGAATCGAAGGGAAAAATATCATCTAGAATTTTATGCGTTGTCAGAGAAGACATATTAGATAAGTTCATTGAGAAATATCAGCTGCAATCCTGCTATGAGATATTCGAATCAGAAGACGAGGGAAAGGATGAAAATAGAAACAGGAACGGGAAAGAATAACTCCCGCTCCCGATCTGTTAATATTTTTAGAAAGCGTAGTTTAGAGAGATATGGATTATTGTTGTTCCCAATTCACTGGTGCTTCCATCGTATTCATTTGCAATCATGCTGGGGCTGCTGGCTGTCAACGCTTTATTCAGAGCCATCTCAAAAGCGGCATTGATTGTAATTGGAGCTGAGACTTTAA
>JBAYWA010000359.1:0-2865 GCA_041674325.1 Melioribacteraceae bacterium
ACTGATATGGCAATCCGAAATATGGACGTAGCTGCAAGAAGTGGGATTAATGCCGTCAGTATTCGGTGAATCCGCAGGATTGTTTATTGTAACTCCTGTAATCGTAACATTTTCACAGAAAGCAGGGTTAAGAGTCCAGAAAGGAGGGTTCATTATTGTAACGCCTTCTACGAGAATATTTTTACATTCGAAAGGCTGAAACATTAGAGGCCTAAGGAAAAATATACTTTTCCAGTTATCCGTATCGGGCATTTTCGTGTCTTTGTTCATTTCTTTTGTCAGAAGCTGATATTTTCCCAATTCAACTTTCTCACCTTTCTTTACTGCCGTACGGTATTTATTAACTTCGTCCCACCATTTTTTGCCGTGACCGTTAATAGTTCCTCTTCCGCGGATAGCGATATTTTCAACGCGGTAAGCGTAGAACTGCGGCGAGAAATTCATGCAGACAGTTCCTTCCCAGCGGGATTTGACCATAGGCAGATAATCATCGTAATCATCCGTAAAATTAAGCACGGATCCTGCTTCGAGATAAACAATAATATTGCTTTTGAAATGAATCGGTCCGGTAAGATATTCTCCGGCAGGGAAATATACGGTTCCGCCGCCCTTAGCCGCAGCAGCATCTATGGCATTTTTAATGTTATCGGTTATTTTAGTTTTACCGTCGCACACAGCACCGTAATCCATAACGTTAAAAACATTTTTATTATCATGAGTGCCTTGTGTCTGCGCGGAAGCGTTGCCTAAAGGTAGAATAAACAACAACATCATTGTCACAAAAAGATATTTCAAGTGCCCGGAATAATTAATCATCTGTATTTCTCCTTTTATTCATAAAAAAATTTAATTTCATTTTATTGAAACAATTTCAAGCGGAATTCCAACTTCATCCGAAATTTGATTCAGAGATTCAGTCCACTGTTCAGATGAAACAACACCGCCGTCTTTCTCCCACGCGCCAATGCAGGCGTATTTAAGTTCCAGTTTTCCTTTTGGAAACAGTATTCCGTAATTCGGCCCGTTATTCGGAGTGTCCTTCAGTGAAGCATCGTTTGGAATGAGTATCTCTTCCGTCTTATATTTTTTTGTGGTAATTATTGCGCGTCCGATCTGCTTGTCGAGTATTCCCGATTCGGTAACGTCTCTTGCAATTGCGGTAAGATATTCGGGTTTATACCTGTAAAAGTTGTCTTCATACATCTGCCTCATTCCGGCGCCGATTCTGATATCGCCCGCCCTGCCGGGAAATTTTGTCAGTTTGAAATCGATCGAAGTATATCTTTTCTTAGCTGCTATCGAATAAATAATTTCAAATTCATAATTGCCTGCATCCGTCTGCCAGTTTGTAACGACTGTTTTAACAATCGCGCGCAGAGGCCCGCTGCTGAGAATCTTCGTTTCAAATTTTGCATCGCGCGGTATTTTTTTCGTTATCGAATAGCCGTTTGTGGTCCATGGTCTTTCGATTTTTCCGTTTTGTTCCTGAATAAATATGGAATGGACAGACATTGTATTTCCCGTAAACAGAAAATCCATACCGTATTCATCGGAATAGACGTGCTGTGTATGAGGTTCCTTGCCGTAAAAATAATCGAGTGTTAACCGGCTGACCGTTTTACCTATAACATCCACCTGAGCGGCACCGTATGTGCAGTACGACATGAGTTCCGATTCCCAAGTCGGTTTTGTTACAACCCACGGTTCTCTCGGTTGTCTGTCTATAATTGCATTAACCGTTTTAACGAATACCGGAGTTTTTTCCGACTCGGGGCTGAGTTCGATATTCAGATCCACGTTTTTTTTCGCGCCGATGTCAATCTGTGTAAAGAGCAGATCCCATTTACCGTCCTCATTCATATCGTCAAGCTGAAAAGGTACAGACCATTCAACTCCGTTTTTGATAATTTTAATTGCTTTAACCGTTTGGCCTTCATCAAGACCGAGTTTTTCTCTTCCGATTTCAACAGGCATCATACCTCTTTCACGCGCCAGGGTATTCCTGAGTGTAATTACGATATTATCCTTTGGATATATATTGCTCAATACAGTAAAGACAGCAATTATTGTAAGGATATTTTTTTTAATCATCATTCTCTCCTTTTACTTTCTTAACTCGAACGAATCGAATAATTTTCCGGTTACCGTATAGGATTTATAAATCAAGTGTCCGCCGTCGATTGAAATCTCCTGAAATAACTGAGTCTTCTCACCTGTCTTTGCCATCAGTTTTGCATACAGAGGATTCAATTCATAAGCCTTCGGTCCGCTTACGGAAACCACGTATATAGTTCCGTTCTCTTTGTTGTCGACAATTTCATTGTTTCTCAGTTTGAAAGTTCTTCCGTAAGTGTGATCGTGCCCCTGCAGTACAAGATCGACATGATATTTATCATAAACAGGAACGAGCGATTCACGAATTTCTTTATTGTCTCTTCCCTTCCCCATGGAATAAACGGGCTGATGCATTGTAACCACGGTCCATTTGCATTTGTTTTCGGAAAGAACTTTTTCGAGCCATGGAATCTGGCCCGTGAAATCTTCCGTACCGTTAAGCATTATAAATCTCACATCCTGGTAATCGAAGAAATAGGAAGTTTCCTTTAGTGAAGGAATTCCGTTTTCCGGCAGAGTAAAATGCGGTTGCCAGAGTGGTGTAATACTTTTCTTTTTTGAATCCTGCTTCGAATCCATTTTAGGATTTTTTCTGTATTCGTGATTTCCCGGAACGGGCATAAAGGGAGTTCCGCGGGGTATGAAACCTCCGGCGTAAAACAATTCTGCCCACAGGCTGTCGAGAGTAGGTTCTGTAGTGAGATCCCCAGCCAGAATCCAGAATGATGCACCCGGAACAGTTTTATAAGC
>JBAYWA010000360.1:0-2848 GCA_041674325.1 Melioribacteraceae bacterium
AGTGTTAATAACGCATTTTCGAAATGAGGAAAAACTGATGAAAGAGAATACATTCCCAGGTTACTATACACACAAACTGGAACACGACCGGTTTTACCTGCAGTTAACCGACTTGACTAATGGATTTATCGAAGGAGCCCGGCCTTTCGGAACTGAACAATTAACAAGCATTAAGCAATGGTTCTTCAATCATATAGAAATCAATGACCGGAAATGCGGTAATTTTTTGAGAGATAAGGGAATAATTAATTGAGCAGTTAGATGAGGGGTTTATCTACATTTTGGGATTTTTTTCTTCCGCGTTTCTGCTCCTCCTGTAAAATAAAACTTACTCCCGATGAACGCATCGCCTGCAATCCCTGCCTGAGAAAAATTCAGCATACCTCCAAAGAGAGAACCGATTCGGAATACGCGAGAAAATTCCTGGATTCAGATATTATAAGCGGATTTGCTTCTCTCTATCTCTTCGAGAAAGACGGAGTGCTTCAGCAGATAATCCACGATTTGAAATACGAAGGTAAATTTCAGATCGGGTTGTTTCTTGGCGGACAGATTGGATCGGAGCTGAAAGATATACTGGACAGATGGGAACTCGATTTTATTGCACCAGTCCCTCTGCACCATCTGAAACGAGCCGAAAGAGGTTATAATCAATCTTATTACATAGCTAAAGGGATCAGATCCAGGTTAAATATTCCCTTGCAAAATCATCTGCTGGTCAGGAAACGCTTTACTGAAAGTCAAACTAATCTCACCCTTATTGAAAGGGCTGAGAACATTCACAACGCATTTATTTCCCGAAAAAAGGAAATAATCGGAGGGAAAAATATCCTGCTCGTTGATGATGTTATCACAACCGGGGCCACTGTTACAGAATGCGGGAGGGTCTTAAAAGATAACGGCGCGGCAAATATCTTTGCTGTTTCTGCTGCAATTGCCGATTAATGTTTTTTTTAATAATTATCTATTTAATTCTATCGGGAATAGAAAAACTTAAGGTCGATCCTTTCCCCTTGACGCTTTCCACCCATATTTTACCCCCGTGAATTTCAACAAGTTCTTTACAGAGCAATAATCCTAATCCGCTCCCTCTTTCCCTGTTAGTACCCGATGTGGAGATATTCGCGCCAATTTTAAATAACAGTTTTTGCTGCTCGGGAGTCATACCGACTCCATTATCTTTAACACTTATAATAGTCCCTTTAGGTTCTCTGCCGCTCATTACTTTAATTATTCCCCCTTGAGGAGTGAACTTTATAGCGTTTGAAACAAGATTCTGTATTATTGAGAGTATCATATTCAGATCCGCCGATATCCACAGATTTTCTTCGATCTCGTTCAGTAATAGTATTCTTTTTGAATCGGCGCTCATAAGAAGATTATTTATGGCCCATTCGGCTTTCTCTTTTAGCATAAATGCTTCCGGATTAAAATGCAGTTTTCCGGTCTGCACTTTAGACCATTCGAGAAGATTATCGAGCAGTGTTAAAACATCCCGCCCCATATTATTTAACTTTCCCGCGTAATCCCTTATCTCTTCTGGCTTTAAAGTCTCGTAATCTGAGTGCATAATTTCTGCGAGAGTAAGGATAGGCTGGAACGGACTCCTGAGATCATGTGCAATTATGGAATAGAGCATATCCTTGCTTTTATTCAAATGAATCAATTCGTTAGATTTCATCAGCAGCTCGGATTCGGTACGGATTCTGATTCTCAACTCGCTTCTTATTTTTAACATCAGAATAGTCAGAAAGATTAAAAGCAGCGAGAAGAAGAGAATGCTCAAGAGATAACCTTCTTCCTCCAGTTTTTCTAGTTCCTCCGATCTATTCAAAAAGATGGATGACTCTTTCTTCTTCATCTCCTCTAGATGATTTTTTATTCTGCTGAATACTACCGCCTCATTTATTTTCATCCTGTTATTATCTTCATCTTTTCCAAGCAAAGTAAATTGCCGGCGACCTATTTTTTGTAAATCGATAATCATATTAAGATAATGCCGTAAAGTATCGATATCCCCTTTACTTATTCCGCTTTGACCGGTGAACACATTAAGTGAATCGATTTTTGAGGATAAAATTATACTCAGACTGTCTATACTCGTTACCTTACTGGAAGACCTTTCCTTGATTAACGGCAATTCAATCAGTTCAATTCTCTGCACCAGACTGCTGATATCACCTAATTGTTTCTCGACTAAAAATGAGCGCCGGAAATCAAGTGTCATTTCAATAAACCGACTTTTATTTTTCAATGCCAGTATACCGGCAAAAATCATCACAATCAGTGCGATCAAAAAAAATAGACTTATTTTTTTTTCGATTGGGGACTTGAGAATCTTCATTATGTATCCGATTTTCCTTTTATTGTCCTTCTGCGGGGACAGGTACCTTCATAAATTCTGCTGCAGGATATCGGCCTGCTTAGGTTCTTGCTAAATATATCTTTTTTTGGATTAAAAAATGATAGCTGAATTATTATCTCTATTCGAGCCAATCTATCCGCCTCGGTAAATTATATTTCACCTATAAATATATTCAGGCCAAATGACTACATCTTGTAAAATGAGCATTTATAAATTTCGGCTGGTTTTATACTGTGAGAAGATTGACTGGCCAGATTAAAGATGAATCATGGCATCTGTATAAATCAATCTCATTTGAACAAGTTAATTAAATCCACTGATGCATATTCCCCGATATAATTATTCGCTTTTCGAATGATCATTTAATACGTTTCGAACGGTTTCCCGGAATTTCAAAATCACTCCGTATTTACATTTAAGTGAATCGATCCTGTCCTCAGCCTCTTCACAATCTTTGACAGCCAACTTCTCTTTTTTAACGGG
>JBAYWA010000361.1:0-2847 GCA_041674325.1 Melioribacteraceae bacterium
CTTAATTTAAGTGATGTGTCGAAATATTTAAAATAAAACAGCCCGCTAAAAATCGCGGGCTGTAGTAAAAAAATTATGCCGCGTTGAATCTTTCGAGGAATGGCAGGTATTTTCCGAGCGCGAAGAAAAGCAGCGCGAATCCAAGCCACAAACCGACTATAAGAATGATATATTTTTTTGTATCCGCGGATTTGGACATTTTGGCAAATCCGATTCCCACAACCACATAGAACCAGATCGAAAAAATATCGATCTTGCTGAGAATAAAATGAACTATCGACTGCTTATCGAGGCTCAGAAAAGCGGCGACACTGGTTGATCTGAATGCTTTTCCCATCGCTAAAGTTAAAATAAGGCCTACGATGATCTGAATTATCAGTATATAATATGGTAATCCGTATGCCACCATTGAATCCTTATAAGTCGCATCTCCTTTAAAAATTAATTTTGCAGATAGATGAAAAACTCCCGTTACGAGGAAGAAGAATATGAACATAACGATAATAGTCGAGAGTGAAGTTGTGACATAGAAGAATGGGCCGCCCATAAAATTCTCAGTCATTTCAGCCTGCTGATCCGCCTGCTCCTGGGTCAACTGCCCTTCGTCCACCATCTTCTGGATCTGCTTCTCATTTTCCTGCCGCATCTCCTGTCTTACATCCGGATTGCTGAAGCTTACTATTATAGCGAGTATGGATGCCGCAATTGTAATAAGAAGAGGCACAATCCAATCCGATGTTTTGGGAGGAAATTTTGCGGTTTTGGAAAACATCACGGCCGGTTCTGAGAATACTCCGACCAGCTTATCGGTATGAGAAAGTTCGTGTTCTTCCTGTGAATCGTCAACTGAGGACATCTTTGGTGCATCCTGGTTTTGCATTTCGTCCATCTGATCTCTCCTCTTTTAATTCAATGTTAAAATAGAGTTTGATATCTACAATTTAGTGAAAATTTTTGATGGAAATGAAGCACAATATTTTTTTTCTGATCGTGATTATAGAGGGCAATTGTGGAAGCCTAAGACCGCATTCATCCTTTTCTGAAGAATTTACCGATTACGCTCTTCAATTCCGGTCAATACTAATCCAGTTGCCGAGTGAGCTATCAAAAATAATGGCAGAAGGAATCTTCCCCATATTTCTTTAAGCTGAAGCCCTGAAAAATTTACATTTATTTCCTGCAGATAAAAAAGAATTACGAGAAGTGACACAAAAGTGAATGAGGCAATGTTTCCCGTTTTGGCGAAGAGCATCAGTTGCCGCTCGTCAAGCTTGTGCTCTTTTAGGGATTTCCGGAAAATGAAATAATAGACCGCCCATCCGGTGGCGATGTAGATAAAACTGCCTATCCAATGTTTATTAAGAGGCGGTTCATCGAACCAGAGTATGAGCGCGAATAAAAATGCGGTAAATAGACCGAAGCCTAACTCTTCTCCGAATATTTTATTTAAGTTCATTTCTCCTCCTCCATGAAAAATATTTCTTCCACTTTTTTGCTGAAAAATCGGGCAATTTTAAGAGCAAGCGGAAGACTTGGATCGTATTTCTCACGCTCAATCGCATTTATTGTCTGGCGGCTTACTTCAAGTTTTTTGGCTAAATCCTCTTGAGATAATCTGTGTTCCGCTCTTAATATGTGAAGTATGTTTTTCATGAATACCTGATTCTTCTCAATTTAGAAATAAATTGATAAAGTAAGCCAAAAACTAGCGGCAGAAATCCAACTATGTTTTCCGAAATTGAAATACTAAAATGAAAATGAATTAGATAAATAAAGCCGGTTATAAGCAAAGATAACGGGAAAACAAATGCAAGGGCTTCCAAGTGAATTTGTCTTTCTAATTCATCTCCCCTCAAGATCTCCCTGACTCTCCAAATCATCGCGATTGCAAGAAACAGGAGACCCGCAAGAAAAAGCATCCATTTAAATGGAGCTGACTCTATAAATTTAGGCAGATAAAACGAGAAACCTATCCCCGCTATTATCAAAAGGTAAGGAAGCGATCTAAATTTATTACTCCATTGTCTTTTAATTGCGAAGAACAGAATAACGCAGTAGGAACATGTTATAAATGAAGTTACATAAAGGAAATTGATCATCCGCGAAGGCAGTGGCCTGTATTGGAGGAAAAGCAGATCAATTATGAAGGGAAAAACAATGAGCGCTGCCAAAATCATTATCTGCCTAATCTGCTTTTGTTTTACACTTTCCTCATGGAAAGTCATTCTTACATAACTGCCGAGTAGAAAGTAAAACCATCCGAAAAGAAATGGAGAGATAATCAGTATTATATTTCCCAGCCCGAAATTGAGTGTAATGGAGATATAAGAAACAGCCACATACGAAATCAAACCTGAAACAATCGTATATGGGAAGCCGAATTGTTTGATATCTTCTAACATAATGCCCCTTTTCAAAGTCAAACGCAAAATATAGTATTCTTTACAAAATGTCAAGCATGCTTTACGTGCGTCTTTTTTGACATCGCAGAATTAGTTAAGTGTGACAGACAAAGCGCAACGGTTGTTTTGCTGGGAATTCGTAATTTTAATCAATAAAAAATTATTCATCCTTTATTGAGGTTTTATGAAAACAATTATTGAACCATTTAAAATCAAATCAGTTGAACCGCTTAAGTTTACCACCAGAGAGGAAAGAAAGAAAATTCTGGAAGAGGCGGGATACAATACTTTTCTGATTCATGCCGAAGATGTCCTGATCGATCTTCTTACCGACAGCGGTACATCGGCAATGAGTTCCGATCAGTGGGCGGGCATAATGCGCGGCGATGAATCGTATGCCGGGGCAAGAAGCTTTTACGCATTTGAATCCGCGGTTAAAAAAATA
>JBAYWA010000362.1:0-2843 GCA_041674325.1 Melioribacteraceae bacterium
AAGAAAAAATGTCAGAAGAATTTTTCGCAATTTTTTATTGACTCTTCAATTTTAGAAATTATCATTTCGGCAACCCGCAGCGCTTTTAATCCGTCTTTGCCGCTGACTATCGGAGTTTCCCCTTTCGAAACCGCATCAACAAATAATTCAAGTTCAAGTTTAAGGGCGTTCACCTCTTTGAATTCCGGCTGTTCAAATACAACGGTTTTCCTGTTCTCTCCCACGCCCAATTCTCCGAAAGCCATGAAAGGACTCTCCGGCATTTTATCGGGGGGAACCAGTCTAAAAACTTCCGAGACACCGGTAGTAAAATCGAGCGAAATATAGGCATCCCTCTGAAACATTCTCATCTTTCTCATCTTCTTCTGAGAAATTCTGCTTGCCGTTACATTGGCCACCGCTCCATTTTCAAATTCAATTCTCGCATTGGCTATATCGATTGTAGACGATACAACCGGAACGCCGCTCGCGCTCACATTTTTCACCTCGCTCTTAACAAGGCTGAGTATTATATCTATATCGTGTATCATCAGATCCAGTACCACTGCCACATCGGTCCCGCGCGGATTAAACTGCGCAAGCCGGTCGGTCTGAACGAAAAGCGGATTCAGCTGATATTTCTCGAGAGAAATCAGAGCCGGATTGAAACGTTCTATATGTCCGACCTGAAAAACCAGTTTTTTCTCCTCGGCAATTTTAATCAGTTCTTCGGCTTCCCAGATCTGTGTTGTAATTGGTTTTTCCACAAACACGTGTTTGTTCTTAGCAAACGACTGTTTTACCAGTTCATAATGAGCGCTGGTGGTGGCTACTATATCAACGGCATCGGCGGCATCCAGTAATTTTCCGAGATCATCGTAAGCTGTAACATTGAATTCATCGCCGACCGCTTTAGCGCGTTCAAAATCCCGGTCATATACTCCTATCAGTTCACAATTTTCAACCTCTTTAAAAAGTTTTGTGTGAATTTTACCCAGATGTCCGGTACCTATTACACCAACTTTCACTTTCATAACACTCCGGTTTTTATTTTTTTATAACCAACAATTTTATCATATCCGCCTTTCTCAACCGTATTATAGAATAGAAAAATATTATACTCATTCTCAGTCTCGTAAAAATTTCCCTCGAGGATTTCCCAGTTAATATTTTCAACTTTTCCATTAACTATATTGCCGGTTACATACTGGTATTCGTGCACTCCCCGTTTCAGTTCAACCGACAAATTCATCATTCCGTTATCGTCGAACATCTCATATTCCGGAAGAACCTGCCAGTTATTGAACGAGCCGACTAGAAAGAGTGAAGATTTAATCTCTTCAGGCGGACGGATTCTGAATGTTACATTCAGATAATCCGCATTCACATCTCTGAAGTCAAGCAAATATGAGGAGCCGTTGAAGTCCCTGCCCCCTTTTGTGAAGAGATTGGAGGATTCGCTTTCGCCGAAGCGGGCATAAACAGGTGGCGCGTTATATTTTCCTATATCCCTTAGATCCGTAATACGGTATTCATTTCCGGGACGAATATTTCTGGCTATGAAACTGAATCTGCTGCCGGCATCCCATTCATAAAAACGGTCGGCTGTAAGAGTGTTTCTGTCAATTATTGCCGGATAGCTGAATTTCCTGTTCGTTACAATCTCGATCCTTTTTATATTAGCCGCAAAAAGAGAATCTGGGAGTGTAAACTGAGTACGGATTGATAATGTTCTTCCGCTTGCGGCGGTCTCTTCCAAATTGCCCCGCAACCCCTCTCTCGCGAATCTGACATTCAATTTAACCTCGGGATAAACAACAAAAAATTTTCCGGAGGCATAGATTTTATCTCTATTCTGAGAATCAACTATGAAAAATTTCCATTTCCCGGAAAAAGGGAATGACACATTGTTGTTAGGGAATGTGCCGAGGTAATGGTAACGAGCGCCCCGGACCCTCTGCGGCAATTCATCGAACCACATAATCGTTTCCGAACTGTACATCCGGTTAGACAAAAATGCATTCGAATACGGATTCCAGTCGGCATCGCAGAATTTAAAGATAATGTTAAGGTTCGGCATAAACCGGGACTGGACGTCAAATTCTATTGATATGGAACTTTTATCCTTATCAGAATAGTCTATTACCGGAAATTCCAACTGATCTCCGGAAGAATAAACGCGCAGATTTTTAATTTCGGGATCAGAGGAGGAGTATACCGTCCGCGAGGTAATTAACAACAGTATTAGAACAATATATCGATTCATCTCAGATCAAAAAATCTCGACACATTTGATCGAGCCGTACGGAACGAAAACCTGAAATGATTTTTCATCGCGGTGTGAATCTATAAGCAATCCTTCATCAAAAGCCTGGGCTAGTTTTCCTGTTTTGAACACGATTTCGTAGAAAGTCGGATGCTCTCCTTTCTCCTTCCCGTAAACGACTCCATAATTTTCGAGCATGGTAATATTAAGTGTCTTGCCGATGTACTGACCCCAATCCATTTTCATATCTCACCCTGAATTTAATTTAATTTTTTGGATGTAAACTTTCCAAACGTGTTCAAAAAGTAGTTAAAAACGGTATCTTTTCCAATTGAAGCGAGAGTGTAAAAAGGAAGTATTGAAAGCTGATATAGAAAGGATGTGAAAAGGGCGGAGATCTGAATAATCTCCGCCCGTCTGCTTTAAATTTATTTCTGATTAACTGTAATATCGCCGCCTGAAGATTCCAGGTTTAGTCTCGGTCCGCCGTCATTATAAACCGCATCAACTTCGCTCCTTTTAACCCGTTCCGATTTCGAATTGCTGAAATTATTGGAGATATCACCGCCGCTGGTTTCAAGATGCACTTTTGCTTTAA
>JBAYWA010000363.1:0-2842 GCA_041674325.1 Melioribacteraceae bacterium
ATAATTATTTGGGATTGACGGCGCATCCGAGAGTTAAGGAAGCGGCTCTTGAAGCAGTCAGAAAATACGGCACGGGATGTTCCGGATCCCGCTATCTGACCGGAACACTGGATCTGCACATTGAACTCGAAAGACGTCTCGCCAATTTTTTCGGTACGGAAGCTGTGCTCCTCTTCAGTACAGGATATCAATCGGCTCAGGGAATTATTCCCACACTGGTTCAGGGGAAAAATGAATATGTGGTTTCTGATAAAGATAACCATGCATGTATAGTTGCCGGCCAAATCATGGCAAAAGGATTAACGGCCAATCTGGAACGGTATAAACACAATGATATGGATGATCTTGAGAGAGTTTTAAGCAAACTTCCCATCGATTCGCCGAAATTATTGGTTAGCGACGGAGTTTTCAGCACGGGTGGCGAAATAGTGAATCTCCCCAGATTGGTGGAACTCGCCAAGAAATACAATGCCCGCACTCTGATAGATGATGCACACTCGGTTGGCGTTATCGGAAAAGGCGGAAGAGGAACCGCAAGCGAATTTAATCTGGAAAAGCAGGTCGATCTTACTATGGGTACCTTTAGTAAAACTTTCGCATCTCTCGGCGGCTTTGTCGCCGGCGAAGAACGCGTTATTAATTACTTAAAACATCATTCATCCGCTCTGATCTTCAGCGCCTCCCCTACTCCGGCATCAGTAGCAGCAGCCCTTGCCGCTCTGGATATACTCGAAGAGGAACCGTGGCGTGTGGAAAAACTTATCCGCAACGCAAACAAGATGCGGACCGAATTAACAGCGGCCGGATTTAAAATTATTGACGGCAGAACGGCAATTGTTCCCGTTATAGTCGGTAATGACGAAATTGCTTTTGCGATGTGGCGTAAATTATACGACGCAGGTGTTTTCGTAAATGTATTCATCTCTCCCGGAGTACCTCAGGGAAGACAGATGATGAGAACAAGCTATATGTCTACTCACGAGGATGAACATCTTGATTTCATATTAGATACATTCAGAAAAATTGGCAAAGAACTCGGTTTAATCTGAAAGAAATAAAATAAATTTGAAGAGACTGTCTCCGAAGTGCTGAAGAAAGCTATGAGGTTCCGTTTATTACATGACGGAAGATTTTAGCACCCGTTACTTTTGAGACAGTTTCTTTTTTATAGATGCGCGGAGTGAATATGTCTGAAATAAAAATCAGAATTGTAGAAACAAAAAAAGAGATTGATACTTTTATAAAATTTGCCTGGAAGATCTATAGAAATGATCCTTATTGGGTGCCGCCTCTTATTTTCGATAAGAAAAAGATTTTAAACCGTGACAAAAATCCCTTCTTCAAGCACGCTTCTATGGAGATGTTCCTCGCGGAAAAAGATGGTGAACTTGTGGGAAGAATCGCCGCAATTAAGAATGATCTCCACAATAAATATCATAATGATAAAGTCGGCTTTTTCGGATTTTTTGAATGCATCGATAACCAGGAAGTAGCCGATAAGCTTTTTGATTCCGCGAAAAACTGGCTGGTCAGTCAGGGATGCGATGCTATGCGGGGTCCCGCTAATCCCTCTTCAAATGACGAGTACGCGATGCTGCTTGAAGGCTTCGACGATGAACCCCGTATCATGATGACTTATAATCCCAGATACTATCTTACGCTCTGCGATAACTACGGATTTCAGAAAGCAAAGGATCTTTATGCCTATAAACTGGAAAATCCGAAAGTTATCGGCTCGGAAAAATTGAGAAGAGTAGCCGAGATTGCCCAGAAGCGCTCCGGAATAAAGATTTCTTCCATGAATATGAAGGAATTTAATAAAGAGCTGGACAAGGTAAAATTTGTTTATAATAAAGCATGGGCTCCAAACTGGGGATTTGTTCCTTTTACCGAGGAAGAAATCGATGCGCTCGCGAAAGATTTGAAACCGATCGTCGAACCGTCACTTGTACTTTTCGGAGAGATCGATAATAAACTTGTCGGTTTCGCTCTCGTTATGCTCGACTATAATCAGATTTTTAAATCGATGAACGGAAGGCTGATGCCTTTCAATTTTATAAAATTATTCACTAATAAAAAGAAAATCACCTGGTCGCGCGTTTTGACTCTCGGAATTATTCCGGAATATCAGAAGCGTGGTTTAGACGCGGTATTCTATTGGGAAATTGTAAACCGTGCTGCGAAATTAGGAATTCTGCTCGGTGAGGCAAGCTGGATTTTAGAAGATAATGAGATGATGAACCGCGGCGCGCAGGTTATGAACGGCGAAGTATATAAGAAATACCGGGTTTATCAGATATCCATCTGATTCTGTACGGTACGGCCGTCAGTTCTTGATCGCCTCATCATACTTTGTTGAATGCGATGGATCTAATCTTTTTAATAGAGCAAAAATAGAATTGTCCGTATTATATTTCAGATAATCCGCAAACTCACCCGCCTTAGCGTCGAAGAATACCTTCAGAAGAACACTCCGCAAATCAAATTGATCCTTCTTCTTATCCAGATTTACAATGAGTTTCAATATATTATTGATCGCGGTCTGCTTCTGATCTTTCGAATAAAAAAGATCTAGTCCGTTATAATGATAGTCGAAATAATCCTGCCTGAATAGCTGATATTTGGCGTTCAGCAGATTATCTATTAATGCGCGTCTGTTGTATGCATTAGATTCAAGCTGCCATCCTTTTGAAAACTGGCTGCTCGCTCCTTTGACAACTATATCGAGTGCTTTCTGAAAATATTCTGTCCCCTCTAGCGGTCCGAACGAATCAAAATCGAAACCGATTATCAGATAAGCGTAATAATCTAGCAGACTGGTAAGCGGATCAAAATCAGTCTG
>JBAYWA010000364.1:0-2829 GCA_041674325.1 Melioribacteraceae bacterium
GTTAAGTATCAAATCCACAGTCCTGATGATTCTTTTTGAAGCAAGGTCTATCCCTTCGAAACAATCCCGGGCTTCTGAATCCATATTATCACCAAACGTATCACTGAGATAATCAACGTTGCCCAACATTATATTTATCGGCGTTCTTATCTCGTGCGACATCTGCGCAAGAAATTCGGTTTTTAGCTTATCGGATTCTTCTGCCCTTTCTTTTTCCCGGATCAGCTCTTTTTCAGCGTTTTTCCGATCTGTTATATCTGTCGCAACGCCAATCAATCCTAAAGGAATATTCTCCTTATCATAAATTATAGTTGTGGACAGGTAAACGGGGAATTCACTGCCATTTTTCCTTTTGTTCAATAATTCTCCCGACCATCCGCCTCGCAGTGTTGCGGGCAAAATTTCGTTAATTGTTTCAGAGTGGTTATTATTAGAGCGGACAATATCCATCGGTTTCCCGATCAGTTCGGCTTCCGTATATCCATAAGTTTTAATAAATGATTCATTGACGAATATTATAGAATTTTCATTATCGGTTATGCTGACGCATTCGTTAATACTTTTAAGAGAGTGGGCAAGCATGGCAATTTGGGCCTCAGATTTCTTGCGTTCTGTGATGTCGCTTGACAAGCCGATAATTCCCGTTAAATTCCCGCTTGAGTCGATAATTGGTGAATCTGTCAGATGAATCGGAAAGATAGTGCCGTTCTTTTTTTTTATTAAAAATTCTCCGGACCAGGATTCACCTTTCTTTAATTCTTTAATCATAGCTTGTATCTGCTCGTTCGTCTGCTGTATCGGCGCCACTTCAATAATATTTCGCCCGGTTGCTTCAGCAGAAGTCCAGCCGTATATCTTTTCGGCCGCATTGTTCCAATAAATTACTTTGCCCAGCAAATCAGTAGCAATTACAGCCTGGCCGACATGATTTAACAAATCAGATTGAAATTTTATTTTATTTTGAATATTCCTTCTTTCTGTAATATCGCGGCAGCTTGCATAAATAAATCCGTTTGGCAGCTGGACCGCATTGAAGTCGGTGGGTATAATATCTCCCCCCTTCTTAACAAGATCCACCTCAAGGAAAACATTTCCTTTTTTTAGTAATTCCTGAAATATCTGTTGGTATTCTTCTATTCTATTTTTAGGCGATATATCCGCAATTGTGAATCCCATCATTTCTTTTTTGGAATAATTCAAAATTTGCACTGCTTTAGTATTGACATACTGATATCTGCCTTTGTTGTCGGTAATAAAAATGGCGTCTGCCGAATTCTCTGTTATTATTCGAAATTTTTCCTCGCTTGCTTTCAACTCGTCTTCGGCTCTTTTGCGTATGGTGATATCTCTAATGTTGCATTGAATCACTTTCTGATTATTTTCGAGATATACATTACTCACAAATTCAACATTGATCTTGCGTCCATCGGCTGATTGTAAGGGCAGGTTATCGTAGCGGACATATTCTGTCTGCTGCAATTCCTGAAATTTGATTCGATTGGCAACTATATCTTTGAAAAACCCTATTTCCCATATCTCTTTCTGAACGAATTGCTCTTTTGAGTAACCGAGCATATTAATCAAAAATGGATTTACATCTATTATCATCCCGTTCTCCGCATTTAGAATCAGAATGCCGTCTTGAGCGGACTCAAAGAGGCGGCGATACCGGGTTTCCAAAACAGCTAAGGCGTGTTCGGTTTGTTTCCGCACGGTTATATCCTGTACGATTGTGGCAACTATCTGTTCTCCTCCTTTATCATAGATATTTACCGGATTCCAAAGAACTGTCTTAAGAGTTTTATCTTTTGTCAAAATATCTATTTCAATGGATTCCAGCTCTTCATCACTCTGCAGAGTTTGCTGTATCAGTTTGAGTGTGGAGTCAATTTGATCTTTCGGGAAAAGCAGATCAATCCTCTTCCCCTTTGTTTCGTTCCAGCTAAATCCGCTAAGTTTTTCGAAAGCGTGATTAATCCTTGTAATAATAAAAGCAGCATCCCAGACAATGATTGGTGCGTGTGCATGAGTTAATAAAATGTCAAGATATTCTTTGGTAACGCGGCTGTTTTCACTTAACAATTCCTCTTTATGCTTTCGCTCGGTGATATCCTCCATGGCCAGGAGAATCATCTGTTCCTCCAATACTCCTCTTGGAATTTTGCGCGCATTCAAAAGCATTACGCACTTGCCAATTTTGGAGAAGTTGTGTTCTACTTCGTAGTTATCAAAGGATGTTTTCTCGGGCAGAATTGTCTCAAGCAGCTCTCTCAGCCGGGGTATGTTCCATTGGCGGTTTCCCAGATCATAAATAAGTTTTCCAATTGTCTTTTTTGATGTAACCCTGAAGAAATCGTAAAATGAACGGCTGGCTTTTACAACCCTTAACTCCTCGTCCAGTAAGAGTAAAGGTTCCCTCACCGTATTGAAAATTTTTTCGGCGAATTCGCTTCCCTTGTCCGCTTTTTTAAATTTCAATAAAGACGAATTTACAGCCGTCCGTATTTTTTTCAGTTTTATATTCTTGGTCATAATACTTCCCCTTCCCGGATGAAGTTTTGACTAATTTGAATTAAAATTCAATCGGGCAAAGGGATGAAAAAGGGACTACATCTTTTCTGCGGAGGTTTGAGGAAGTGACAATTTTTCATGTTAAAAATTGAATAATATCAGCAGAAGGGCCCGCTGACTAATTCAATTTAGGCATTCATAGAGATGAAAATTTTTCTACTTCTAAATATTTACTCTTCGGGGTAAAAAGTATAAATAAACCGGCTTACAAAGCACACCGGAAAATATCCCGAATGATTACTCTCCTTTAATAAATGA
>JBAYWA010000365.1:0-2825 GCA_041674325.1 Melioribacteraceae bacterium
ACCGGGTTAAAAAGAGTACAACCGCTGCTCTCCCGGCTCCGGTAAATGCTTCTGAGCCGTGGGATGTTTCACTCTTTAAAGTTCCGGCCGAAGAGGGTAAAACACGTTTCCATGACCTCGAATTACCGGCGGATATCCTTCATGCGATTCACGATCTCAGTTTCAATTATTGCACCCAGGTACAGGCGGAAGTGCTGCCGAAGTCGCTTCTTGGAGATGATGTAACCGCGCAGGCTCAAACGGGAACAGGTAAAACAGCTGCATTCTTAGTCACAATTTTTAATCATATAATAAAATTTCCTCTGGATAAAAAACGGAAACATGGAACTCCGCGTGCCCTTATTCTTGCCCCTACACGCGAACTGGTTCTTCAGATAGAAAAGGATGCAAGAGGTCTCGGAAAATATATCGACTGTTCGATATTATCTCTGCTCGGAGGTATGGATTACGAGAAACAACAGAAGATTCTCAAAAGCCAGAACTGCGATATACTTATCTGCACCCCGGGCAGGCTTATCGACTTTATGCGTAAAAAACTTGTGGATCTGGGCAAGGTAGAGATATTAATTATTGATGAAGCCGACAGAATGCTCGATATGGGATTTATTCCGTCGGTAAAACAGATTGTAAATAATGTCCCTTCAAAAACAAAAAGACAGACAATGTTTTTCAGCGCGACTCTGACGGGAGATGTAAAACGTCTCGCTGAATCGTGGACCCGGCAGGCATTTGAAGTAACTGTTAAACCGGAAGATATTGCGGTTCAATCCGTGGAACAGATAACCTATATTACCACAATTGTTGAAAAACCGACTCTTATTTATAATGTAATAATGCAGAAGAATCTCGAGAGGGTACTGGTTTTTGTAAATAGAAGGCATGTAGCCCGGAAACTAAAAGAAACTTTCGAAATGTACGGCATCAGCTGTGCGCTTCTCTCGGGTGAAGTTGACCAGGCTCAACGAATAAAGCGGCTTGAAAGATTCCGTGAGGGGAAAATTCGCGTTCTTGTTGCGACTGATGTGGCTTCCCGCGGTATTCATGTCGCCGGAATAACTCATGTTATCAATTATAATATGCCTCAGGATGTGGAAGAATATGTGCACAGAATAGGCCGTACGGGACGTGCGGGAGCATCGGGCATCTCTATAAATTTTGCGGACGAAGAGGATTCCTATGAACTTCAGAAGTTGGAAGAGTATCTGGGAAAAAAGATAGAGTGCATCTTTCCTGAAGAAGAATTGCTTGTCCCCATTCCGGAAATGTATCAGAAGTTAATACTTAATAAACCGCAGTCTAAAGATACTAGGCCAAGAAAAAGAAGCGGACCCGGAAGAAAAAGATAGAGAGTTATTCTTTATTCAGCGCGTTTAATTAAACTGGAAATCTCAAATTCGGGTTTTGAAGCGTGTTTGACAGAGGACAGTTCCTGAAGCCGGTTAAATTCCTCAAGTTTCCATCCGGGATCGATTTTGTTAGTCTCAACAACTGAATTAAGCCAATTAAGCTCATAAAGATGAAGTTCTCTATCGGAGAATGCAAGATTCATCCCATCTCTCACAAACGCTTTTGCTATCTCCATATTGCTGAATAAGGGGGGCTCTTCAATTATATATTCATTAAATAAAATTTCATCTATCGCGTTTTTACAGAATTCCCGGTCGAATCCCAGTATGGCAGAGATCTCCATCAGATTGTTTCGCTCGGCTTCCGAAATTATTTTATCCTTACCAATGAGAATCAGCAGCCCTTTAAGATAATTACTTCTGTCTTTTACGGTCAATTCCACTATATCTCCTATTCAATATGAACAAATTAACAATAATTAATTAATTTAGATGCGAAATTAAGAGCGAAGTTTCTTTTCTCAGAAAAATTGGAATAAGCATGGCTCAACAGACAGAATCAGTCAATCCGGCTACCGGCGGATTTAACGGTTTTTCGAGATTGCATACAATTGATGACTTGAATAATATTATGGCGCGGGCTGCGGCAGCTCAAAAATCATGGGGAGAAATGCCGGCAGGCCATAGAGTGAAATATGTTATTAAGATAAGGGATTTTCTTATCGATAATAGCGACCGGATAGCAGAAATAATATCCCGCGATAACGGAAAAACAAGAATAGATGCTCTTGCCACAGAGATTTTACCCGCATCAATGGCTATCTCATACTATTGCAAAAATGCCGTAAGTTTTTTGAAAGAGAAAAAACTTACAGGGGGCAATATAATTCTCCTTAATAAAAAGAGTAAGATAGTTTATATGCCGTTCGGCGTTATAGGAATTATTTCACCCTGGAATTATCCTTTTGCTATTCCTCTTTCTGAGGTAATTATGGGATTATTGGCGGGCAACGCCGTTCTATTAAAAACAGCTTCGGAAACTCAGATGGTCGGATTAATACTGAAAGAAGCAGTAGAATCTGCGGGGCTTCCAGACGGCATTTTCAATTTTATAAATATGCCCGGCAAAATCGCGGGCGACGCATTTCTGGATTGCCGTGTGGATAAAATTTTCTTCACCGGATCTGTGGCAATCGGGAAATATCTGATGGAAAGAGCTTCTAAATGCCTTATACCGGTAAGCCTGGAATTAGGCGGTAATGATGCGATGATAGTATGCGAAGATGCAGATCCATATAGGGCTGCGGCTGGAGCCTGCTGGGCAGGTTTTCAAAATGCGGGACAATCCTGCGGCGGAGTTGAACGGATCTATGTCCATGAGAAAATATACGATGAATTTATGAGCATTCTTAAAGATAAAGTTGGAAAACTGAGAGTCAGGTACGATTACGATTTTAATTCCGATATGGGATGCATGAC
>JBAYWA010000366.1:0-2817 GCA_041674325.1 Melioribacteraceae bacterium
ATATGACAAGCAGTACCCTCTGGAATATAAGCGTTTATGTATTGTCGCTCGGCGCCATGCTGATTATGTTTTTTCTTCTCTATTATCTCATACCTTACGAACAGCTCGGGAAAAAAGTAGCTCTGATTAGCGCTTTCTGGGCAACGTTTCTTTGGGAGGTGGCCCGCAATATTTTTAAGTATTACGTCAATAATATTCTCGCGGAGAATTCTCTCTACGGGGCATTTGTGCTCATACTCGCCGTTCTGCTCTGGGTCTTTTATTCCGCCTGCCTCTTTATAGTAGGTGCTGAAATTGGACAGCTGTTCAGGGAAAAGGCGGCGGAAAAATCAGACAGGAAAAATGAAGAGGCACTCTAGTCTTTCAGGTCTATCGAGAGATCATCATCCGGCTCTGATTGCAGCGCAGATCTGCAAAATTAAATCTCCGGCTTATGTGGGCTTGCCATCGGAACCGGCTGAGAAGAAGAAGTATATCCTCTCTTTCTGGAAGGAGGAGCTTCAGAGTCACTTCAGAAGCGAGGAGGAGCTGCTCATTCCGCTCATTGCCGGGAGAGATGCCGAACTTGATGATATTACCAAAATTGTTCTAAGGCAGCATCTGGAACTAACGCAATTTATCCGGGAACTTGAATCCGCCGAAGATGTTGAATCTGCACTGGATAATTTCGGGTATGCGCTCGATGAGCATGTGCGGCTTGAAGAGCGGGTCTGGTTCGAAATGATTCAGAATCTGCTCGATGAAAAATTGCTCGTTGAGATCGGAGAGAATCTGAATTCAGGATCCGGCGCAAAAAATAAATAATAATTAAAAATTTCGGAGATTAATAATGCAGTTCCCGTATAAAATCCGTTCCGCCTCATCAATAAATATCTTTTTTCTTTTTTCTCTTTTTTCTCTCTTCGCGGGCTATCATAATACTTCCGCTCAGACTCCGACTCCTTCGTCAAAAAAGAGCTCCGGATTTGTATCGCAGGAGGACCGGGAGTTCATAAAGATCAAAGATCTAAAAGTTAAGACAAGAAGCAAATATTATGTGGGCCCCTTCAGCACTGGCAATAAAGATGAAAAAAGGAAACTGCTGACAGTTGAAAAATTCAGCCGGAAGGGGATGATTACGGAGATCAGCGAGTTTGACATTTCCGGCAATGTTATATCAAATTATAAATTCAGATACGACTCAAAGAACCGGCCGGTGCGTGCGGAGGGCACGGACGACAAAGGAAGATCGAGTGTTCAGACTTCCCGCTACAATTCGCGCGGCTACGAAATTGAGAGACGGCTTGTCTCTTCCGGACGAAGAAAAAGCGAATCCAGGACTCTGCTCAAATACGATAATGCGGGGAATATAATTGAGATTCAAAATTATATCGACGCTAAACTTAACGATCAGCAGAAGTTCAGATACGATAAGAATAAGAGAATTGAAACATTGATAACAAACGACAAGGGAGATACCGCGCTTGTGATCATTCCCGAATACGACGCCGGCGGAAAGATAATAAGAGAGGAGAAGCGGGAAGGGAAGAGCAAGGCAGCCGATACTTATAAATACGACGATAAAGATAACATGATAGAATTAACCGACAGCCAGACCCGGCGCGTTTACAGTTATGATGATAATAAAAATGTTATCGCCCATAAAATGTTCCTTCTGGATGGAAGACGGCAGATAAGTCTGGTGTTCAAATACAACGAGAAGGGCCTTCAGAACGAGCAAATCCGTTACGACAACACCGAAAAGATAGTTTATCATTCCATCTACGAGTATGAGTTTTATAAATAAAAAAGATGATAAAATTTTTACCATTGGGCGGCGCCGATGATATTGGCGCCAGCTGTTTTTACCTGAATATCTCCGGAACCGGCATACTTCTCGATTGCGGAATCCATCCGCGTAAAAAAGGCGCCGATTCACTCCCCCGGTTTGAACTACTTAAAGATCTTCCTCTTGATTTTGTGTTTATCAGCCATGCCCATCAGGATCATCTGGGCTCGCTCCCGTTTCTCATACAGCAGTTTCCGCATGTTATAATCTATTCAACAGCGCAGACCAAAGAGATTGCCGAACTCACGCTTCATAACGCGGCAAATATTCTGAAGCATAATCAGAGCACCGGAGATGAATTAAGGAATTATACACACGAAGAGATCGATCTGCTTGTAAGAAGCATCCGCACCGGGGATTACAATGAAACCTTTAAACTGGAAGGGATGCGGCACAATTCAACTGTTCCGGTAGAGATAACTTTTATAGACGCGGGACATATACTGGGCGCCGCGTCTATTCTGATTGAACACGAAGAGAAAAAAATATTTTATACCGGCGATATCAATCTGTCCGATCAGACCATAATGACCGGGGCGGATATATCGGGAATAGGAAAAGTGGACACGCTTATTATGGAATCGACCTATGCGGCAACCGATTCAGCCGGACTCGGCTCCTGGATAAGCGAACAGAAACGTTTTACTAAGAGCGCTAATTTAATTTTGCAGAGGGGCGGATCTGTATTGATCCCCGTCTTCTCGCTCGGCAAAACACAGGAGCTTCTGGCAGCTATTCATCTGCTGATGAAGAAAGGATCGCTGACGGAGACAAATATCTATACCGGAGGAATCGGGCGGGAAATATCATCTTTGTACGACCGTAACCGGTACATTGTCAGAAGAAAAAATAAAGAGTTGGAATTCAAAGAGATCCCTCAGATAAATTTGTTCGAGATTGAGGAATACGATTTTTTCAGAAAGAATCCGGGAATTGTTCTTGCCTCGAGCGGCATGATGCTGGAAGGGACAACTTCATTTAAGCTTCTG